>JAHITZ010000007.1 GCA_018817405.1 Nanobdellota archaeon | reverse complement strand
GGAATAGTGATTTTAGCGGGCTTATGATTACGTCGAAAATCAACAGATGCACCACGCGTAAAACGAAAGGACGCCCAGTTCCGAACGAAGTGAGGAATTGACGCTTCGCGTCAACCCTTTAGGGCTGGGAGGATGTCACAGTTATGTTTTTGATTTTAGCAGAACGATACGGAAAAAGCTAGAGATTTAACATTTGCCCGCTCACGTTCGATATGAGCTCAATCGACTCCTCTTGCTCGTCGATTTCGCACTTTAAATTAATTAATAACCTCATAACGAGAAGAGCATGTACTGGATAAGTTAGAATTAATAATTTTTGGGAAGAGCCAAGATTTAATAATAAGGTTTTCTTTATTTGGAGAATTATAAAAGATGTGAAAATGGGTGGTAAAAGACCTACAGCGAAGGATATTTTGGTGAAGTATGGGGCGAAGTTAGAGTCGCAGATGGGTGAGTCTGATAGAGAGGTTGGGGGAGATGGATATTCTCAGGAATATCAGAGGTTTAAGGGCGAGATGGTTCCGGAATTGAATCGATATGAGAAGTGGGCTAGGTCGCTTGGGAATCTTATTAAGATAAGAGTTGCAGAGAAAGACAGGATTAAGGTGCAGAAATATTTGGATGCAGCGCATTTAGATGTGACTCCGAGCCAGGCTCTGACTTTATCGTTGCTGTCAATGCTTACGGTTTTTTTTGCAACTGTTTTAATTGCAGTTGCTTATTATTTTATAAAGTTTCCTGCTGGTTTGGAAGGGGTGAGTTTTACCCAGCTTTCTGACCTGAGTTTGTTTGTTTTTCTTGGAATGATTGCAAGCTTGTTTGTGTTTTATTATACATCAACAATGCCAAAGAGGCTGGCAAACATCTGGAGACTTCAGGCAAGCGCGCAAATGGTTCCTGCTATTCTTTATGTTGTTGTTTATATGAAGCATACATCTAATCTGGAAAGAGCAGTCAGATTTGCTTCTCAGCATTTAGAAGGGCCGTTGGCTCTTGATTTCAAAAAAGTATTTTATGATGTTGAGATAGGTAAGTATTCAACTATAAAACAATCTCTTGAAAGCTATTTAGAATCTTGGCGGGAATATTCCCCGGAGTTTGTGGAGAGTTTTCATTTAATAGAAAGCAGTTTGTTTGAGCCTTCAGAAGCAAGGAGGGTTGAAATTTTGGAGAAATCTTTGCAAGTCATTCTGGATGGTGTCTATGAGAAGATGTTGAAGTATTCTAGAGAAATAAGAAGCCCGTTGACAAATCTTTATATGCTTGGAATTATTTTGCCAACATTAGGTTTGGCGTTGCTGCCTTTGGCTTCAGTGCTGCTGCAGGGAATGGTGAGATGGCCGCATGTTTTTGTTTTGTTTAATGTAATAATTCCGTTTTTTGTTTTTTACATGGTGTCTCAGGTTTTGTTTAAACGTCCTGGAGGTTATGGCGAGACTTCAACACTTGAAATGAATCCAGATTATGCAGCATATAAATCTAAGAAACCGTGGCTGATTGCAGGAATTATTGCTTTGCCTTTTTTCATACTGGGGATTTTGCCTTTTTTGTTTCAGTTTGGTTTTTTTGTTGACACGCTTGGCTTGCAAAGTGATTATAGTTTTCAGGAGCTTGGGATTGGTTTTTTAGGAGAGGGGAATGTTTTTGATTTTAAAGTTATTGAAGGACAGACAAAAGGACCGTTTGGACTTGGTGCAATTTTGCTGGGGATGTTTATTCCTTTTTCAATTGCTTTGTTTTTGAATATTGCTTATTCAGGGAAGACAAAGAGGCTGATTAAAGCAAGGGAAGATACAAAACAGCTTGAGAAAGAGTTTGCTAATTCCTTGTTTCAGCTGGGAAACAGATTGGGTGACGGTGTGCCTGCTGAATTGGCTTTTGGCAAGGTTGCTGTGTCAACTCAGGGGCAGAAGAGTGCAAAGTTTTTTAATTTAGTGAGCCAGAACATTCAACAAGGTGGGATGAGCCTGGAGTCTGCTGTTTTTGACAGGAAAAGAGGAGCGATAATTTATTTTCCTTCTGCTTTGATTGCCACCTCTGTCAGAATTTTAATTGAATCTGTTAAGAAAGGTTTGAAGATTGCAGCACAGTCTTTAATGTCAATTTCCCAGTATGTCAAGAATATAGATAAGATTAATGAGAGATTGAAAGATTTGCTGGCAGAAATTGTTTCTGACATGAAATCAAATATGACTTTTTTAGCTCCTTTACTTGCAGGAATTGTTGTAGGGTTGAGTGCAATGATTACATTTATTTTGAATAAGATTCAGGGACTGCAAGTTGAGCAGGGAACAGACGCTTTTGGGGGTTTGGGATTTGCGAATTTGTTTGATATTTTTAATTTACCAAACATGGTGCCTCCGTATTTTATTCAGTTAAGTATTGGAATTTATATTATAGAGGTGATTTTTATTTTAACGGGAGCGTTGGTGGTGGTTGATTCTGGGAAAGACAGATTGAGAGAAAAGCATGAATTGGCGAAGAATTTGAAGATTGGGATTTTGCTTTATCTTGCAACAGCGTTTATTTCTGTTTTGGCTTTGAGTGTTTTGGCAGGGTTTGCTCTTGGAGGGTTGGGTGGATAGTTTATTAAATTAGTCACACCTTTCTTCTAGAATAAACTTTTCAACTAATTCATAAGCTAAATCATCGGGGAGTTGTTTTGGAGGGTGTTTCATGAAGTATGCTGATGGGGCTTCAAGAATGCCGATGATGTTGCGGTCAAGAGCAAGTTTAGCGCACCGGATTGCGTCAATGACAATGCCTGCTGAGTTTGGGGAGTCTTCTACAGAGATGCGGGCTTCAATGTTCATTGGGATATCTCCGAAAAGTTTTCCTTCCATTCTTAGAAAACAGACTTTGTTGTCTTTTTGCCAGGCTATGTAGTCACTTGGGCCGATGTGGATGTTTTTGTCTTCAAGACGTTTTGCTGTTACAGACTGAACTGCTTCTGTTTTTGATATTTTTTTTGAGATAAGACGAGAACGGTTTAGCATGTTTAGAAAGTCTGTGTTGCCTCCTGTGTTTAATTGATAAGTTCTTTCGAGTTTGACTCCTCGTTTTTTGAATAGGTCTGTGAGGACTCTATGGGTAATGGTTGCGCCGAGTTGTGATTTTACATCGTCTCCGATTATTGGAAGGTTTTTTTGTTTGAATTTGGAGGACCATTCTTCATTGCTAGCGATGAAAACAGGAATGCAGTTTATGAAGGCGCAGTTGGCTTCGAGAGCGCATTCTACGTAGAATTTTGTAGCTTGTTCAGAGCCAACAGGAAGATAATTGATGAGGATTTCTGTTTGAGATTCTTTTAATGCTTGGATGAGCTCTTCTTTTGTTGGTTCTTGTTCATTGGAAAGAAGGAAGCGTTCTTCTTCTGGGTAGTTAGTGAGATGCTCTGAAAAGCTATCAAGGATTTTTCCCATTTTTACTGTAACTTCGAGAGGAAGGATGTTAGAACAAAAGATTTTTGTGCAGTTTGGTTTTTCGAAGATGGCTTCTGAAACGTCTTTGCCTACTTTGCGTTTGTCAACGTCAAAGGCCGCGACAACTTGAATGTCTTCGGGCAAGTAGCCAGCAAGATTGTGATGCATTAAGCCAATTATGTCTTCTGGAGAGCGGTCTTTGTAGTAGTGCAGGCCTTGAATAAGTGAGGAAGCGCAGTTTCCCATTCCTACAATTCCAATGCGGATTTTTTCCATTTTAACACATTAAACCAAAGAGAAGAGAGGATTTATATTTTTGGTGGTTGAGTAATTTACCCCAAGTTGGTACTGACCATAGATTTAAGTATACTTAGTTTTAGTAGGAAAGTATGAGATTGAGAGAGTATGATATTGTGGGGGTGTTGGCAGCTGCCACTTTGTTTGGTGGGGCTGGTGCTAGGGGGGATGAGGGTTATCAGGGTTTGCAGGAACCTTCTTTTGTGGGATCTACTTCTCAACCTTCTCTTGCGTCACAGCCTGTTGGTTTAGAAATTTCTTTGCAATCCACGACTCCTGGGCAAAGTTTTATAGACCTTACGTTTGTTACAGCAACAAGGCCTGCTGATGTAATTGACGAATTTTCTTTGAATTTTAATGCTGGTTATCAGAGGGGCCATGTGGAGGGATCTGCTGAAGGATATGGTGCTGGACATCAGGCAGGTTTGGAAGAAGGGAGAATCCGAACAAGGAAGTACATGATTTTAGGAAACACCTTGGGTTTTTTAGGAGCCGCTGTATTGCTGATTGGTGGATTTGCTGTAAGAGAAGTTTACAGGGAAAGACAAGAGGCGAAGGTAAGAGGTTTGTAAGTTCGTGAAACTAATGGAAGATGTTAGAATTTCTCGGCGTTTTTTAGTATTTGTGTGCATCCCACCCACCCAGCCCGTTGGTCCAGTTTTGTTCATTCGCTACGCTCATTCACAAAACTGGTAATTTTTTAGCACACAAATCAAAATTTTTCGCCTTCTTTATACAACCATTCTTTCCATTTTGAAAAAACTTCATCTGACTTTGGAATGCCGAGGTCTTGTCGCACCTGGTCGCTGATTCTGTGGAAAGCTCCGTTGGCGATTGTGTTGAAAGGAGCTTCCATTAGTTCTGGCTTGTTTAGTTTTTCTGCTGCAATCACTATTTCTTGTTTTACTTTGCCTCGAAGGAGAATGTTGTCATATACTGCGTCCCAGTTTCCAGCCCAGCCCTTCACATTTCCAGCAATACTTTTAATTATTTCTGAATCTCCGTTGATTAGTTCGTCAGTTGGGATGAGTTCGTCTTTTTCAACGTTATATCGGACAAGGTCAACAAAACCTTTTTCGTCTAATGGGTCTTTGTTCCAGTGTTTTCTTACTTCTGTTACCTGGACAACCCTCTTCATTGAATGCAAACCGTCTGGTGTTTTTATGGGGGCTGTTAAGATAATTAGGTCTGTGGCTTTGAAACTTGTTGGTTGTACGCCAAGGTCGTTGACAACTCTGTCAAAAACTCCGTAAGGTGAATCGCCGTGGATTGTTCCTGCAACTACATTTGCAAGTGCGCCTACGCGCATTGCTTCATACAATGCCTTGGTTTCTTCACTTCTAACTTCTCCAATTATTAATGCAGAGTCGCCTAATCTTAACGAGGCGCGGATTCCTTCAGATGCTTCAACTTCTGTTGTGCCGGACGTAAGGGCTGAACGGACTTTCAGACTTAAGATGTCATAGCCAATTTTTCTTAATGTTTCAACTGGTAATTCTAAAGTGTCTTCTATCACTATTGTTCTGAATTTTGGCAGTATTTCAAGCATTAGACTTCCTAAAAGAGAAGTTTTACCTGATGACCTTGTTCCTGCAACAAGCAAGGTTCTGGAGCCGTCTATTAAGAAACTGAGAAGACCTGCTGTGAAGGAGTTAATCATTTTGTTGTTTATGAATAGTGGAAGAGTCCAAGGCTGATCGCGATGTCTTCTGAAAGCATAGGCAAGACCTTTTGGAGAAAGGGGTTGAGTTGTGGCAGCAACTCTTGCTCTGGCGTTTTCGAAAGACAGGTCTGTGTCCAGGACAGGGTTTGCCTCGTCAAGAGGTCTTCCGGAAAGCAGTCTTAGTTTAGCAGCCCAGGAGTTTGCATCTTCAAAACTTGGGATTATATTTGTGACGCATTCGTCATATTCTTCATGGCGGACAAAAATTGGATTTTGAGTTATGGGTGCGTTTAGAACAATGTCCTGTAATTTAGAATCCATCAAGAGCAACTCAATAAGACCAAACCCAATCGTGTGCCTCACTAAAATCTTGGAAAGAGTTATGAGTTCTCTATGGTTGAGGTTTATGCCTTTGCTTTTTGATAATTCAGAGAGCATATCTCTTGCAATGTTGGTGAAAACATTTCTTGTTCGTTCAGGGTCGGTGAATTCTTCTGCCTTTGGCCTGTGTTCAGATAGAACATTACGGCCTAAGTTGAGGAGCATGTGGTGTTCTTCGCTTAGAATATACTCTGGGGGCATTATGTGGTAAAAGTGTTTGGAATCGTTTTTCCTTTTTAAGATTGTTACAACGGTTTTTTCTTCGTCGCCGAGAATTTCGTATTGGTCGATGAGTTCAGCATCTTTTGGGATTTGGGCTGCAAGTCTTGTGAAAGTAAAATTTGGAAGGACTTCGGGGCGGAAGATAGATTTGTAGATTTCTCTTTTTCCGAAGGCAGATTCTGTGATAAGGCTCAGAGAGGTTTTTATTAATTTTGTGTTTTCTAAAAGGTCAAAGAATCTTTCAAGGATTCTTATGTAATTGATTAAGTTGGAGCGGTTTGTTGCTTCGCCTTGTTCTAATTGTTTTTTTAAGTCTCTTATCCTATCTTTTATTTCTAAATAGCAGCCAATTGGATGTTGTTTTAACAAGCCAACAAGGTATTGCAAGTCTTCGTGGACTTCTGGCGTGGAACCGTAGAGACTTAACTTTCTTGGCGAGAGAATTTCTTCTTGTTTTGTTAGGAAGTTGTAAACGCGGGCAATTTCGCCTAAGAGAAGGATTTGTTTTGAAGGGTAAGAGTAATTGCGCTGTTGTACGAATATGATTCTAGAAACATTTGGATTTTCAGCTAGAAAATCAATTGTGCGGGACATTATATCTGCATTTTCTGCTATTGTTGGAACAAAGGGCGTACCAATTGCATTGATGTAGAGAACATCTTCACCTTCTTTTCTTTCTAGTTCTGTTGCATATAACGCAGAGCCTTTTTTGAATATCACATTCACCTCTGTAATTTGGGGAAGAATGAAATTAAATAGTTTTGTGTTGTTGTGTTTTAATACATCAAGACACCAAGAATTCTGACAAATGAATTCTTGGCTGCGTTCAAGAATCTATGGTTCTTGACGACCCGAGGGTTCTTGACAAGTTGCAAACTATTTTAAACTCTTTTTGCTATAGAAAAACATGGCAGAGCAATTTGGTCAGGATCATGGAACCAGGTTTTTTGCAGAACTGAATACGAGAATTAGGGATTTAGAGGAAAAGCAGAGACTTTTGAAAGACAGGATGATGTTGATAAGTGAAAGTTTTGTTAAAGAAAGGGAAAAGAATTTTGATGAAATACAGAAAATGAAGAAAGCGGTTGAAATATTGAAAGAGGAGAATAAACGTTTGAAGGAAATTTTGTTGAGGATTAGCGAGGGTGTTGATAAATCGGCGAGGAAAGAAGAGCTGATGATTTTGCAGAGACAGTTTGATTTGTTTCGAAGGGATTAATTTTGTTTTTGTTGAATTATCTTGAAGTAAACTTCTTAAAGTCCCGCAAGAAATCCCGTTGCTTTAGCTGTGGGATGAATTGCGGCAATCTTTTTCTATTTTGATGAATATAAAAAAGTGAGCGAGTCGTCGCTCATTGTGTTTACAAACAGGGTGAGAACTGACTTGTTCTAAAT
>JAHITZ010000039.1 GCA_018817405.1 Nanobdellota archaeon | reverse complement strand
GAGTTAGTGAAAGGATTGCAGAAATCTTATCTACAGGAAGGGACAATGGAGACTCGGTCTTATGAATTAAGGTTGAAGAGCTATAATAAAAGGTTAAGCGAGATTGACCAGATGTTTGCTACTCTGGAGGCAAAGAGCGCGATGAAGGACGGGGGGGCTGGGTTGTTTGACGAGGGTGGTGAAGTAAAGGTGGAGGTTAAAGACAAGGGTTCTGGGTTAGTTAAGGAAAGGAAGAAGGTGAAGGTAAAGGTGAAGGAAAGTAAAAAGAAGGTTAAGAAGAAACGAGGCAGAAATGGGAAATAAAAACAAGAGAAAGTTTTTTAAATTATTGGACAGTAGTAATACAAAAGAGGAGAAAGTCATTGTGAAAAAAATAGTTATTTTATTGTTTGCGTGCCTGTTTGCTTTATCTAGTCTAAATTGCATTAGCGCTCTCTGGGGGATGTTCATTCCAAGTAATGAATCTATTTCTGCTTATGCAAATATCAGTTTAGCAGAGATTTGTTTGGAGGACCTAGTGTCAAGAGAAATTCCAATTCAGAGAGTTAATGAGTCTTATCAAGAGGCCTTACAGATGTATGACGCTCAGCTTGCTCTAGAAGAACAGGGAAAGAAAGCAGATTATGATATGGTAGTTAGTTTTGCTAGTGATGTCTGCGGGGTAAAAGAGATTGCCATTGAAACAGAAGATGAGTTAGAAATTTTTATAGGGGTATTTGAGGAAGCAAGAGATAGAATAAACGCTTCCAGCATGGAAGAAGATTATTCAAGCATCTTATTATCGTTTGAAGAGGAAAGATTTGAGGAAACCCTAAAATTAATTGAAAAAGGCTACGACGATCTCTCTGAATTAGAAGCAAGCCAGACCGCTGTAAAGTTGTTTTATGCTACCACTACGCGTTCGCTAAAAGATTTTTTTATTAATAACTGGAAGAAGTTATTAATTATTACCGGAGTTGTTTTACTGGTCTTGATAATATCTTGGAAAGCTATTCAAAAAATTAAAATTAGACTTAAGTTAAAAAATCTTTTAAGGCAAAAAAATACCCTGAATCTTTTAATAAAAAAATTGCAGTATGGGTATTTTGAGAAGAAAGATATTTCAGAATCTGAATTTGGGATCAAACTTGAGAAGTTCAAAGACATGATAAGAGATATTAATCGTCAAATTCCCTTGCTGAAAGAGCAAATGATGAAACTTAATAAAGAAAAGCCTGGAGCTCCTGCTCTCGAGAAAGTTAAGTCTAACCAGGTTTGGAGCAAGGTTGAGAAGACCCTGGGGGAGACTCGTAATCGGAGCAAGGTTGAGAAAGAAGCTCCTGAAAACGTAAAGAAAAAGAAAGAAAAACAAAAACAAAAAGTAGTTAAAAGAGAATAATTTATTATAAGAAATGGTGAACAAAAAGAAAAGTCGTGTTAAAAGAAAAAAAGGTGGTGCAAAGAAAAATAAAGGCAGGAAGAAAGTTATGAAACCTCAAAAGAAAAAGAAATCTTCTGGAGGATTTTTTGGAAGGTTGTTTGGCAATAGGAATGACGTTAAGAAAGCAGATACTAAAAAAGTTGAGAATAAGATAAACCAAAAGAAGTGGGATGTTAAAATTAAGAAGAAAGAAATTAAGAAAGAGATTACTGTTCCTTCTATTGAAGACGGGATTGAAAAAAAAGGCGTGGAGTCTCAAGATGAAGTTTCTCAAGAGAAAAAATCTTCTGCGGGTTTTTTTGGAAGGTTATTTGGCAAGAAGAAAAAAGAAGAAAAAAAGAGTAAAGAACATCACGAGGCAGTTAAGAAAATTATCAAAACTAAACATAGTGATTGGAAAAAACTAAAAAAGAAATCTGATAAATTACATAAAGAACTTATGAAAAAATCTGAGAAACAAACAAGATTAGTTGAGAAACCTAAAAAAGGTAAAATTGTTAAGGATAATGCATTGGTCAAAGAAGATGTGTTAGGGGGATATCTGAAAACTGGTGTTAAAGGATTTGATGCACTTTTTGAAAAAGGATACGGTATTCCTAGGGGGGCTGCTGTTTTAGTAGAGGGCGGTCCTGGGTCTGGAAAGACTATCTTTTGTCTGTCAGCACTTGGTAATATGTGTGCGGTAGGGAAAAAAGGATTATATATGAGTTTTGAAGAACCTGAGGAAAGGTTAGTTGAGCACATGGAACGCTTTGGTTGGCCTGCTAGAGATTATATTAAAAAAGGTATTTTAAGGGTTAAGAGATTTGATGCCATAGATGTTTCAAGAAGCGTAGAGGCCTTGCTTAGTGCGGCTAAGAAGGAGCTTTTGATTGAAGTTGATCCTGTTTTGTTTCCAAAGGATTATGACCCTGATTTTATTATTGTAGATAGTTTGACTTCTATTGCTTCTGCCTTTTCGGGTCATGAGAGCAGGTTTAGAATTTATATGGAACAATTATTTAGATATTTAGAAAAGAATAAAATAACTAATTTTTTGATTAGAGAAGTTTCTTCTCCTTCACATATTGGGACGACCTTCAAAGAGCAAGGAGAGGCTGTGTCTTTTCTTTCTGATGGCATTATTGTTATTTATAATGTGATTTACAATACAGGAAAGAGAGATGCTGCTATTGAAATTTTGAAAATGAGGGGGGCACATTTTAAGAAACGAATCGTTAAAGCTGATATAATACCCACCAAAGGTATGATTATTTATCCCGAGAATGTTTTAGGTAAGAATAAGGGTTTAGATTTCGAGCTGACTTAGTTTTGAGTGTTAAGTACTTTTTCCTGATTTTGATAAGATAAAGGATATAACAATCCCCACAATGAAAAACAAAATACCTGCTGACATAGAGAAAGTTTTATCTAGAGGCGCTATTGTGTAACCTGTAATTGTATTTGTTGAAAAAAATAAAGACAACAAAAGACCAGCAATTGCAAGAATAATTAATGTTGGACTTGACCTGTGAGCCACCCTTTTCTGTGGCCTGTTTAGGGATGAAATTTTTCTAATTTGTGATTTTTTTGTTAGATACTCTGAAACTGCTGGCGGAGGACCCTCACCAATTTTTTCATAAAGCGTTTTTCCTAACGTAACCATATCAATTATATCTGAATTAAGGCCTCGGATTACCAGTTCATCTGCATAGGCTATTGTTGATTTATCAGACTTAAGTACTTTAGGTGAGTTTTTAGCTAATTCTTTACCTTCCTGAAAAAGTTTATCTTTAGTCATTCTCCTAACATTTTCAGTTGTTTTAGGCAGGAACTTCCTTTTTTTATATAAATTTAAAGATATATGAATATAAAAAACTGTCTGATGATTGTTTTATTTGTATATCTTTAATGTTTCATAAACCGGTCCCATCTCCCTCAACTCGCTCTTCATAAGTTTAAATTCTTCCACATTAAACTTAATCTCCCCCACCTTCAAGTTCTTAACATACTCCTTAAACTCATCCGGAGATTTAACATACTTAATCCTGGCCAAAGTCAAATGCGACATAAACCTTTCCTCTTTTTTAAAACCACACTTTTCCATCGCATTATCTACTGCAGCCTGCAAATCAAACATCCCTTTCCCTCCAATCTTAATCCAGGCAATCCGCGGCTTCTTCCGATAAGAAAAAATCCCTGCTTCCTTCAACGAAGCCTCAAACTTCCCGATCTTAATCTTCCCCAACTCTTTCTTAACCTTGTTCAAAGTCTCAGAGTCAATCTCACCAAGAAACTTCAAAGTCAAATGCAAGTTTCCCAGTTCTGTCAGCTTGCCGGTAAATTTTCGCCCCCGTAAAATCCCTTGCACTCGCGCAACTTCCTTCACAACCTCATCCGGAAAATCAACTGCAATAAATGTTCTGGTTTTTTCCATAACTTCCAAAATCCAAACTCTTTAATAATCCTTTCCCCACTTAAGAAAATGAAAAACTCAAAAAACCAGGCACTAAGAATCATTCTCGGAATAATATTTCTTATTCTGGGAATCCTCGGCCTATTCCTCCCATTCCTCCAAGGAATTCTTCTCATTCTTCTGGGTGCAGCACTCTTGGGATATCCTCCTGCAGAAAAGTTGCTTGAAAAAATCAAGAAAAAAGTCAAAGCAAAAGTCAAACCATAGTATACAATTATGAATTCGTTTTTGTTACAGCATTAATATAACATAGTCCTTTGTCACGCACTAAGTCTTTTCTGGATTACATGGGCGAATTGATTTTCGTATACAAGAAAGATAATTTCTATACTAAAGTCTTGTACTACTTAGGCAAAACCTCTGCAGTTGAATATCTCTTCGGCCCTTCCAGAGCAATCTTCTTCACATCTCCCAGTTTAACCATTTCAATCTTCTTCTCATAATCATAATAATATTCCGCCTTGCTTATCAACTCATGATACATAATTTCATTCATCACATCAGAACTTTCTTCAGACATAACTTTCTTCAAACCAATCAGTCTCTCCTTTCCCTCTTGTAAATCCACCGGAGTCATTTTTTTACTTGCGTCTCCAAAACCCTGCAAAATCAACTTTTTAACTTCAGGAACAGCTTCTTTTGTCGTTCCAACATAAATTGAATAATAAGAATAATTTTTCTCAGTATTCAAAGAACTCTTTACTGTATAAGCCAAGCCCCTTTTCTCTCTAATTTCTAAAAACAATTTAGAAGACATTCCTTTTGCAAGATAAGCATCTAAAACTTCTAAATCAAAATATTCTTTTTCAGTCATAAGAGGAGCATGAAATGCAAAAATCAGATGCGCCTGATCAATTCCAGGCCTTTCGTCAGCACTTTTGCCATTCAACTTCTTTATCGGAACAATTTCAGTTTTTTTACCTTCTGCCTCAAAATTCTTCTCAAAATACTCACAAACCTTTTCAAAACTAGCGTCACCAACAACAGTCACAATATAATTCTCCGGCGAATAAACCTTCTTAAACAAAGAAGCAACAAAATCCCTATCTAACGCAGACACTGTCCTTGCATTTCCAATAATCAACTCGCCAAACGGTTTATCATAAAGGTTCTTCTCAATCATCTCCCCAACATGCGTCCTAGGATTATCGTGATACATTTTTATCTCTTCTAAAATAACTTTCTTCTCTTTCTCAAATTTATCTTTATCAAACTTCGGATTTTTCAACAAATCAACAAGAATGTCCAATCCTGCAAACAAATGCTCGCTCGGCAGCTTAAACCAAAACGACGTAGCATCCTGCGCAGTAAATGCATTCAAAATCCCGCCCTTCTTTTCAATCTCCCGAGAAATATCTTCATGTGTTCTTGTCTTTGTTCCTGTAAATAAAAGGTGCTCAATAACATGCGCCACACCCTTAATCTCAGACCGCTCATACGCCCCTCCAAACCTGTTTGTAATACTCGCAGACACAACTGGCAAATCTCTCTTTTCAAACAAAACAGTCGTGCCATTCTTCAAAACCTTTTTTTGGAGTTTCATGATTAAGACTAAAAAGAAACCTATTTAACCCTTTTCCCCCACCTAAGAGTATGCCGAAAAAGAAATATTGCAAGACCCAATATCCAAGATATTTCTGCGTACCTGCCAATCTTAAATCGCTCCTTAAAAAAGAGAAGCATGAAATAGGCCTCTACGAAATTGGAAATTATTTAGGGGTAAAAGTTCCAAAAAAATTCGTGAAAGATTATCCGAGAACAGAAATAAGCGAAAAAAATAAGTTTGAAATTAACATTCACAAAAAAGAATATTCAATTAATAGCTTTTTCAAAAAGAAAAAGATTCCCCTAAAACTGAATTATTTTTACATAACAATTACCAAAAAAGTTAAATCGCTCTTAAACAAAAAGTTCAAAACCACCCATGTAATGATTTGTTATGATTACCCTACTTTGTTCAACAAACAAGGCCATTGGGGACATGTCTCTTTAATTTCTAAATTTAATCAAAAAGGAATTTGGCTGTTTGAGCCAAAGGATGGAAAAGAAAGTTTCTTTGATTATGATAAAATTTCAAGTTCAATAAAATCTCATGGAAAAAGAAAAAAAGGAGGTTTTTGGGTAATCTCTAAAAAATAAAAAATGCCAATCAACGCAGGTTATGAATATTTTGAAGCAGAAAAGAAATACCTTGAAGCAGAATCAGCAGATGACAAAATCTTCTACCTGGAGCAAATGCTCAAACTCTCCCCAAAACACAAATCAAGCGAAAAATTCAACGCAGAACTAAAAACCCGTCTCAAAAAACTCCGCGAAAAAACAGAAAAAGCGTCTAAAAAAGCAGGAGGCAAAAAAGGCATCCGCAAAGAAGGCTTCCAGTTCCTCCTAATCGGTTTCACAAACACCGGGAAATCATCATTATTAACGAAACTAACAAACGCCAAACCAAGGGTCTCAGAACACCAATTCACAACAACCCATCCAAAAATAGGCACATTCCTATGCGGAGGCGTCCAAGCCCAATTAATAGACCAGCCTTCTCTCGGTTCTGAAAACTTCGACACCGGCCTAGCCAATAACGCCGATTGCCTAATTTATGTAATCACTTCCTTTGAAGAAATAGAAAAAATATCTTCTTCAGTCCCAAGAGCAAGAGGCAAGAAAATAATCGTGATAAACAAATCAAACATTCTCAATAATGATCAAAAAAGAAAAATCCAAGCAACAATTAAATCAAAACGTCTTAATGGAATCTTAATTTCAACAAAAACAAATGAAAATCTGGATGAACTGCGCTCCAAGCTATTCCAAGAAACAGGAATGATAAGAATTTTCATGAAAGAACCCCACAAACCAGCCTCACCAAAACCTCTTGTCCTAAAAACAGGCGCAACAGTCAGAGACGTTGCAGAAAGCATCCTAAAAGGCTTCTCAAAACAAGTCAAAGAAACCAGAGTAACAGGCCCCTCAAGTAAATTCCCCAACCAAAAAGTCGGCCTCACACATAAAGTCAAAGACAAAGATGTAGTCGAGTTTCATACTATATAATCACAAAACCATCGCATAACCCGCAAAAACAAAAGTAATCACAGCCAAAACTGTCCAAAGCGTTTTATTCCCAAAAAATATCTGAGTACCATCTAAATCGCTGAATGGAATCATGCTCCAAAAAGCATAGTAAGCAGCCATCTTTGCCAAAATTTCAAAGTCAATAAAATACCCTATCAAAGCAAGAACTAACAAAACAACAACCCCCACAGCTCCAATCAAACCATTGTGCCAGTCAGTCATTTCAGTATAGCTGTAAAGTCCAAATCTCTTCGCAGCCCTGTGTTTCAATGCCCTTGCCTCATAAGTTAAAAAAGTCATAACCATAAACGGAAACTTGGCAATCACGCCAAGCACAGCAAAAAACAAAGGCACAATCACACCAAAAGGCACCTCTCTCTTAAAATGCATCTTCGGCTTTATCCCAAAACGATAAAAATGCCAAATCCTATGCTCAACACTCAAATCTAAAGAATAAGCCATTGCTTTTTTAGCAATAACACTTGCAAGAACAATAACAAACGAAAAAACAAACACCTGAGTCATTACTAAAGCATCTCCCCTAAAAACAGAAGGCAAACCTGCAATAACAAACAGCAGCAAAATCGCTGCCAAAACCTGCGCCCATTCTTTGCTTGCCATCTAGTTTCAAACTCCAATCAATTATATAAACATTATCATCAAATCGATTTAGCACTTTGGACACATATCAAATTACTTCACTCTGCTCAGATTGATTGCTCCAAATCCTGCTTTGCTTGGACTTTTCGCTTAATTATTTTTAGAAGAATAACACGACGAAATATGTTGTGAATTAATTTTTATGTGTTGTCATCAAATAAACTCATTTCTCAACAAATATCTCAAACAAGCATAAACTATAAATACTCCTTTTAACAATTTTCAACATGCTAAGAGTGAAAAAAGTAAGTGAAATAGTTGGGAAAAACGTCTTCACTTCAGAAGGTGATTTTTTTGGCCAGATTGACGATGTCAACCTCGCAGAAAACAAAATAGACGGCTGGAAAATAAAAATCGGCTCAAGTTTCCTGTCAGTATTTGGCGGTGCTCGCGGTGTTGTAATCCCTCACCAATTTGTCCGCGCAATTGGTGATGTTGTAATAATAAACAAAAACTCCTTGCCTCTAAAAACAGAAGCCACAGAATTCGCAGAAGCCACTGCAATAAACACAGAAGAGTTTTAATTATTCTAAAAGATAGGTACTTTCTTTTAATTACATCTTCATCATCACCAAAACATAATTTTCTTTTATTACCTGCTCTTCATTAATTCTCTCTAAATATCATCTCCATCAATCTATTTCCCAGATTGAATAAATCAAAAACATTTAAATATTCCAATATCTAATCTTAAACATGGCAGAACCATTTGTTTACGGAGGACAAACAATCCTTTCACATCCAATATTCGTTGAAACAATCCTCCCGTTCTTACTCATATTCACAATTGTCTTTGCTGTCTTGCAAAAATCAAAAATCCTTGGCGAAGGCAAAAAACAAATTGATGCAATTGTTGCACTTGTCGTAGGCCTTTTAGTAATCTCATTTGCTCAGGCAACAGGCGTCATCATCCAGATGATTCCATTCCTTGCAGTCAGCCTTGTTGCGTTATTAGTTTTAATGATTTTAATTGGCTCGTTCTGGTCAGGCGGCCTGCCAAAACCCCTGCAGTACGTCCTAATCGCAGTCATAACAATTGCAGTAGTCATTGCATTGATGTTCTTCACAAACGCCTGGACCTGGCTCCTGGACTTAATCTACACTGGTGGAGATTCTTCTTTATTTATTAATTCTATATTCATCATCATCATAGCAGCCGCAATTGTTGTAGTAATTATAGGAGCAGGCAAAGCTAATTCTAGTGACAAGTAATTTTCAAAATCAAACTAAAAGAATTATTTTCTTAACACTTTCAACAAATGTTCTAACTTCCTCTTCTGTATTATACAAATAAAAAGAAACCCTCACAGCTCCCTCAATTTTCCGGTCATTAAACCAGCTATGCACACAAAAAGCCCCGCTCCTTAATGCAATCTTCTTCGAAGCATCCAACATCTTAGCAACGTCGTGTGCTTTCATCCCCTTAACATTAAAAGTAAAAATACCGCTTCTTTTTTCTGCTTCTTTAGGCCCAATAATCTCAATCTTCTTTTCTTCCCCTAAGTGCTCTGTAACAATCTTATTTAACTTATTTAGATGTTTTTCAATATTCTTCAACCCGACTTTCCTCAAATACCTGCACGCTTCTCCAAATCCAACAATTCCAGCATAATCTTGCAACCCTGCCTCAAACTTATTAGGTAACTTCTCAATTTCATAACCTTCATAACTGGAATCAATAACAGTCTGGCCTCCAACAATAAATTGCTCCATATCCTCTAACAAATCTCTCCTTCCATAAAGAACTCCTATTCCGGTCGGCCCTAATGCTTTATGCCCTGACAAAACAAAAAAATCCACGCCTAATTTCTTAACATCAATCTCCTTATGGGGAAAACTCTGCGCCCCATCAACTAAAACCAGAGATTTGTTCTTATGTGCAATCTTCACAATCTCCCCTATGGGATTCTCCACACCATCCAAATTCGAAACATGCACTATCGCAACTAGCTTTGTCTTCTCACCAAAACAATTCTCAAAATTTTCTAAATTGAAAGTATTATCTTCATTACTCTTGCAAACCCTGACCTTTACGCCCTTCTTCTTTAACTTCAGCCAAGGAATTAAATTAGAATTATGTTCCTTGTCTGAAACAATTATCTCGTCCCCTTCCTTCCATTCAAGTGCATTAGCAATAAGATTAATCGATTCTGTCGCATTTCTGGTAAAAATCACTTCATCAATTTTCGCATTGAGCAACCTTGCAACCTCTCTTCTAGCCAAATCAACCTCATCCTCAACCTTTTTCGATAAATGATGCCCACTCCTTCCCCCGCATGCAGGATACTTTTCATAATATTCGTTCATCTTGCCAATAACTTGCCTTGGTTTCAAAGACATACAAGCACTATCAAAATAAATTACTCCGCTGCTTAAAACATCAAAATCCTTTCTTGTTTTTTTAACATTAAATCCAAACATCATCAACCTTCCGAACCGCAAGGACACGGCTCATACGCACCAGCAGAATTATTTTCTACAACTTCTACAACCTCTTCATGCTCACAAGAATAAACTTCATCATTCCCATCAACCACATCAATTATACAAAAACCATTTGAATCTTCGCCATTGCAATTCCCATGTGCGACGTAGTTATAAACTGCTACTGTGCTAGCGTAAGTACTCCACAAAAACACTACTAAAATTATAAACGAAATTACCTTATAATTCTTGTAAAAAAATCTCGCACTTTTCGGAGAAAACCTAAGTAATTTACCACTAATCTGGCTTTTTATCCTATCATCTAAACCGCTCCTGCACCTCCTAAAAGTTGCTGTCATAAACAAACATTCTAAAGATTCCTTAGTGAGCCTTCTATACTTCACACTAAAAATTCCTAGCACTGCAAAAACCGGCAATGCGACCCAACACAATACCATAACCTCACACAGATTTAGGGATATAAAAACCTGACTATTGGTTCAATATCTCTGCATAATACAGGATAAATAAAAAATTTTGTGCGATCTATTTCTCTCGAATGAACTTGTTTCGTCCGAGCGAGAATTTAATTCTAGCTAAATTGCGCACAGTTTTCGTGCGAAGTTTTTCGCGTACGCAATTTGAACCAACGGGCGCAGAAGGTGAGCGCGTCACGTGCCGAGTATTACTGAATTCAATTAGTGCGCATATCCTCGAGTAGCAAAAAATTCCAAACTAACTAGAACAGAGATTCTGTGGTTCAAACATCAGAAAAACGATGCGCCACCTCACCTTAAAAGGCGCGGTTTGATGGCACTCGTTTTTTGGATGCTCAAGATGCTAACTCCACACTTAAGCGTGGAGTTTTCTCAAGCATCTTGATATAACAAAACATATTTACTTGAAGCAATGCCTTTTACTACAGAAGTTAAAGATTTCAATTTACAAAGGAAATCTTTATAAACAATCTTCATGTAAATATAACATGGCTCTCGGAAGCATAGCAGACATACTATTTCAGTGGGAAAACATAGGTTTCTTTGACCTCATCCTGCCATTCCTATTAGTGTTTGCTATTGTCTTTGGCATACTTTCTTACATGAACATCTTCGGAAGCAATAGGGCTGTTCATGTAATTATTGCCCTCATCCTAGGACTTCTATCAATACGAGCACAATTCTTTTCTGCATTTCTCGCTGAAATCGCGCCGAGGTTGGGTGTCGGTCTAACTATCCTGCTCGCAATTTTAATTTTAATAGGGCTTTTCACTCCAGAAGAACATTCAAAAACAATTAGTTGGGTTCTTATGGGAATAGCAGCTGTAATCTTAATTGTGATATTAAGCCAACTTTACAATGTCTTTGGCTATTTCACTGGAGGTTTAGGATTCACAAGTTCAGAACTAATAGGTTGGATAACAATGATAGTTCTTCTTGTGGCAATACTTATAATCGTTGTTGTAGCATCCCAAAAAGGAAAAAGCAAACTAGGAAAAACAGGCCCTCTCTGGGCGCCAGTGCGTGGCACATAAAAGTAACTCCAATTTCTCAAAATAATTTAATTATCAAGAACCCTCTGACTAAAGTCCGGGGCGTGCCTCAGGTCGTCAAGAATCCCATTATACGGAATTCTTGGTGTCTTGAGCACAGTCAAGATTTGCATTTACTTTCTCACGAACTAAAGTAGGGAGTTTACGCAAAATGCAAATCTTGATGTATTAAAATCAATCACTAAAGTAGCAGACACATTGGGCAGTAATATTTCTTTTTAATCCAAGATATACAAACAAATCTATTTCTTATGCCTCTTTCCGTGTTTCCCAGAACCCTTCTTCTTCCTCAAAGCACCAAACGACTTCTGAGTTTCCTCTAACTCTTTTTTAACATCTTTAACATCTGTCATATACTCTCCAACCTTTTGCAATATCGAAAGCTGCAGCTTATCTATAATTTTTTCCATTCTTTGCAGTCTCTCCCCTAAACTAAAAATGTTTGCCTCAAAAACAGTTCTCATATCAATTACTTTTTCTAGTTTGTCTTGCAAAACAGAAAGTCTTTCGCTGACAACCTGTTCAGAGATTTCAGTTATAACGTCAGAACTCATAGCCTCCTGATACGGTTGATACTGCGGATACATTCCCCCATAAGAATCTTGATAATCATCTTCTCCTGCTCCTGCCTTGTAAACTCCTTCACCATATTCTTGTTGCATTGCCTGTTCTCCTCCCTCTGGTCTAAAATATTCTCCTTCTTGCTGAGGCAATTGACCTTGTGAAAGCATAGATTGTTGCATTCCAGAATACTCTCCGCTTCCAGGTCCAGGATATTCAGTTGCATTGTTCTCTTGGTCCATTGCCCCAGGACCTAATCCTTGCATCTGAGTTCCTGGTAGGGGCTGTTCCTGGGAAAATTCTTGAACCTGTTCTGGCAGCTGCTGTGGAAAATCAGGCATATCAGCCCCAGCACCTTCATCAAATGGCCCTTCAGTTTGCACATTCAATCCGTCCTGATTCTCCCCGGGGTTTGGAACATTTCCACTATCATAAGAAACAGCGTCCTTTATCTTGCTCTGCACCATTGTATTGATTATCTCATTCTCCGGAACCCCCTTGCTCTTCAACCCGCTAATAATCTCCTGCTCGCTCTTGCCTTCTTTCTGCATCCTCTTTATCTCATCTATCGTAGCCATCTTTTATAATATCAATTAAAGGAGTTATAGGTTTAAAATAGTTTCCTAATTGTTAAGTCTGATTTATTGCCCACCCATCCCACCCCACCAAACAAGTATATCAAAAAATTCAGCGAGCAGAGGATTATTGTTTTGATAGACGTAAAGAAAGTAAAGTGACATCCTCCCAGCCCTAAAGGGTTGACGCGAAGCGTCAATTCCCCACTTCGTTCGGAACTGGGCGTCCTTTCGTTTTACGCGTGGTGCATCTGTTGATTTTCGACGTAATCATAAGCCCGCTAAAATCACTATTCCCGACGCCATCGCAAAAATACCCTTCGTTCCAAAAATGCCCTCGCGGAT
>JAHITZ010000006.1 GCA_018817405.1 Nanobdellota archaeon | reverse complement strand
ATTTAGAACAAGTCAGTTCTCACCCTGTTTGTAAACACAATGAGCGACGACTCGCTCATTTTTTTATATTCATAAAAATAGAAAAAGATTGCCGCAATTCATCCCACAGCTAAAGCAACGGGATTTCTTGCGGGACTTTAATTCCAGCTTTTATAACTCAGATAGTGCTTTACAATTTACATTTACAATTTTGGGAAGTGTATTTTTTCCAAAATACATTGAATGGGTTTGGAAAAAGTTTTGAAGAAAAAGTAAAAAACAATTCTTGGGGGAAGATTATTTTTAATTAAATGAAAAATTTGTGTGAGTGAAACGAACCTCTTAACCTTTGTTAGAAAAAGTGCGAAGCATTTTTTGAGTTTTGTTTTTGGTCGATTAAGAGAAGTTTTTCTTTTGTATTTAACGGCACTCTCTCTATTTTTAGGGGCGGGTGGTCGGGAGTTTAAGGCTTCCCATTACTTGAGTTGAACATAATCATATCGGAACTTTATTTATGATAACATCCCACTAAGGGATGTAATACCTACTTTCCCCAAACTAAAAAACCAAACAATTATTTACCAACCTTACGCCCCTCTTTGGGATGCTAATTATTTCCCCTCTTTCTCCCCCTCAACCACTTTCTTCTCCCCGCCCGAATCTCCACCCTTCCCCTCTTCCCCATCTCCTTTCTTACCTTCACCTCCATCCACTTTCCCTTTCTCATCCCCCACAGAACCCACTTTCCCTTTCTTCTCCCCACCACTTTCCTCCCGACCCTCTTTATTATTAGAATTCCCCTTAGAACCCTCATCCTCTTCCTCAACAGGTTTCTCCCCAATCTTCCTCCCTTTTTTCCTCTCCCACTCCTCGCGCCTTTTCTTATTATCCTCACAAAGAGGATTAAAACAAAACTCCCACGGCCTCTTCCCTTTTTTCAAAGACATCAAAAGAGGATAGCTGCAATCCTTGCACTCTTTTCCAGATTTCTTGATATATGAATTAGGAGGCAAGTTGTACGTCTGTTTACAATCAGGATAAGCAGAACATGCAACAAACTGGCTCCGCGTTTTTCTTGAATATATAATCCTCAAATCCCCTTTCCCACATTTAGGACATTTCCTTAGTGTATTTTGCTCGTTCTGCACTTCCCTTAACCCCTCAATACCAGCTAAAATCCCCCTTCCAATATCCTTCTCCTTCTCCTTAAACTCCTTAGAAATATCTCTAATAATTTTCTCTGCATGTTTAATTATCTTCTCCTCCTGCTTCTCTAAATCTTCTTTCCTTTTACTTCCCTGAAGCTTTTCCATTTTCTCCTCCAATTGCCTTGTTAAATTCTCATCAATAATAATTGAAGAATATTGCTCTAAAGTTTCAATCAGTTTCATCCCCAATGGAGTCGCCTGAATGCTTCTCCCGTCCAAATAACCCCTATTAAACAAAGTATCAATAATCATAGACCTTGTTGATTTTGTTCCTAAATTTTTCTTTTCTAAAATCGTGATTAAAGAAGTTGGCGTGTATCTTTTTGGCGGCTGCGTTTCTTTTTCAACAAACTTTATCTCATCAATCTTAACATCTCCATTCAAAGTCGGAACATCTTTTTCTTCTAAAACAGCAGGATAAACCTTTGTCCAGCCTTTTTCCTTGATTTTTAACCCAGAAGCTGTAAATTTAATCTTCGTATGCTCCTTCGCAGTTATCACAACTCGTTTATTCAATGTAACAGCATCATCGCTGAATACAGAAATAAATCTTTTAACAACAAGTTCATAAATCTTCTTTTCATTTTCTTTCAAATCTGCCCATTCTCCTGTCGGATAAATTGAAGGGTGCGCGGGATCACTCTTCTTACCTTCAATCGGCTTTGCCCTCTTAGCTTCTTTCGCCTCAGGAAAATTTTTCTCTAATGCCTTCAAAATACTCTTTGGATTTATTGCATCAGGAATTTTCTGTGAACTGGTTCTAGGATAAGAAATCAAACCATCAAGATAAAGTTTCTGCACAACACTCAAGGTCTGAGAAGGCCCAATCTTATGTAACCGATAAGCTTCTCTCTGCAACGTCGTTAAATCAAACGGCACAGGAGGTGTAACTCTCTCTTCGCTTTCTTTTGTCTCTGCAACACCCTCTTTTATGTCTTTAAACTTCTCTAACTCTTTCTTATCAAAAATATCTTTAGGATGCTTGAAAGAAAAGCCAGAAATCTCTTTTCCATCTTCAGAGATTTTTGGCATCCAAGATGAATCATAAATCTTAGGGTTGTTAACAACTGCAAAAACCTGCCAAAATGGTTCTGATTTAAAGTTAGAAATTTCATGTTCTCTATCAACTATGATTTTCAAAGCAGGACCCTGCACACGACCAATTGAAAGAATTTTGAACGAACCAGTTGTCTTTATCGCAGCCATTAATGCTCTGCTCAAATTTATACCATAAAGCCAATCCAAAATATGCCTTGTCTCTCCTGCATATGCTTGTCCCCAATCCAGCTCATCCATGGGATTCTCAAACGCCTTCAATAATTCTGGCTTAGTCAAAGTCGAATACTTCATTCTCTTTGCATTATCTCTCTTAAAAATAAATCTCAAAACATTCCAGCCAATAACCTCTCCCTCAACATCATAGTCTGTAGCAATGATTATTTCTCCGGCCTTTCTTGCTAATTTCTTCAATAAATTGTAATACTTCTTTGTAAAAGATGACGCTGCCCTTTCATAACTTGGACGCCACTCAATCTCAAAAATCGGCCATCCTTTCTGTCCTGCCTTATACTCCAGGTTGAACAAATGTCCTACTGCAGAACCAACTAAAATTTCCTTCCCCTCTCTTTCAACTTCAAAATACGAAGCACCGCCCTCGGTAACTTTCCTTGCACTTCCTAAAGCAGCAGCAATTTTCTGAGCTGCCTGCGGCTTCTCAGTAATAATCAAAAGATAATTTCCTTTTCCGCGCTCGATTTTATCTGGTTCAACTTTTTTCATCCTCTTTCTCCTCATCTTTTTAGGGCGGGAGGGCGGGCTCTCTTCCAAAGAATCAGCACTTACCAGCTTCCCTTGCTGTTCAACAGTAGTCAACTCATTCAAACTAGGTCTTTCCTTCTCAACTTTTTCTGTCGTTCTCTTGACATCTGTGACAGGTATAAAATCTCCAACAGGCATTTCAAGAACAAAAACTGAAGGTATTAAAAGGTATCGGGTTTTTACGAATCAATAAGAAATATTCAACGTTCTTCCGCACTCCTAACTACCTCAATAAATCCATATCCTTGGGGTGTTGCTTCTCTCGCATGTCTTTCGAGCTCTTCTTGAGACACACTCTCATCAACAGTTCCTGTAATGCGCCCAAAATCTCCATCTCGCCCAAACCTTTCCCTAAAAGGATTCAAATCTTTTTTCCTATATCTTGCAACAAATTCTATTTTAGTCATAAAATCTATATCAGGAGAGATATTTTAAATATTCCTATGTTCTAAATCTCAATCACCTTCCCTTCTCTGCCAACATTGATAACCCTTGTTTTGCCAATTTTCTCTTCCATCCCGCTCGCTTCATGTATATGACTATGCAGCAAAATATCTGGCTCGAATTCTTTAATCGCTTTCCTAACTGCAGCACTTCCTCCAATACCTGAAAATTCAGACTTGCTTCCCGCAGGATGCATGTGGGTCACCATAATTTTCTTTTCAATTCCCTTCAGACCACGATGCGCCTTTTCCAGATTTTTCATTAGTTCCCTTTCTGTCGTTGCTCCAGGCCCAGGCCCATCAGCTCCCCCAGCCCCAAAAAACCCAACATCTTCATACTTAACAGCATAACCATGAATATTCCTAACTCCATAAAGCTGGGCAAGAAAATCAGCAGTTGCAAACGAATCCCAATTCCCCGGCAAAATCAATACCCTCTTGTGCTTGTCCTTAAACGGCTTGATTATATCCTTTGTTTCAACCCATCCAGTAATATCACCACACAACACAACCAAATCAACTTCTTCCCTTTCAGCCCGGTCTGCTAGTTTTTTCGTCAACCTAGAATCCCCATGAGTATCTCCTGCTGCTAAAATTCTCAGTTTCTTCTTAATTATTTCTTTATTTTCCACAGGTGGATGGGTGGGCTCTTTAACCATGGGAAAAAGGGTAGTATATCTATTAAAAATCTTTGCATCTGTGCAGTATCTCCGCACGACACAATATAAACCAAAACTTTTTGCGCTGTCAAGAACCCTCGGACTAAAGTCCGGGGCGTGTCAGGGTTCTTGATCATGACCGAGAACCAGCACGCTCACTCCGAACTGAAGTAGGGAGCGTGTGCTTTAATGTCCTCGGCATGTCAATCTGTCAAATTGCGCATACAAAAAATTCCTCACGAAAACTGTGCGCAAAAAGTTTCTAACTAACCTATGCGGAAATACTACTGTGAATTTCTAAGAGATGTTTCACTAATAAAATCTATTCAATATAAACAGTAATTTATTTCACGAGGGAATTAGTATCAGTATATCGTATGGGCTATTTTGATAATACAGTTGATAATTTATGTCCTGGTTAAGTTTAGCATTTCAATAATGAATTAAAGATAATTTCTCTTCATTAAACAATGAACAAGATTTTGAAGTGTCTGGGTTATAAAAAATGTTATGAGTCCACACAAACCCCTGCACTCAATACCTTTATAAAAATAAATCTTCATCTTTAGGCATGAAAAACAAGGCAATGTCCAAAACCCGCATTATCCTTCTCATAATCTCAATTTTAATCATCCTGGCTTTCGCCATTCTAATTTATTTTATTTTCTTTCACAACCCCTCTCCAAAAAACACAGTCCTCTTACCAAACCCTCTCATCAATCTAACAGACGAACAAGCAATTGAACAATTTGACGAATCTTTTATTCTGTATCTTCTTTACAGCATAGAAGCAAGCAAATTACACAATCCTCCACTTAGCTCTGACACACCAAAAGTAGAAATGCGTGTTTCTGACTATATCTACAACGCAGAAGTCAAAAAGGGAGTAATTTCTATTGTGCGAGGCAGCATTGAAAAAAAAGACATTATCATCCTCACTAGCAAACAAGAAGTTGTAAAAATGCTTCGTAATAAAAACTATATATCAACATCATTCAGAAACAGTCTTTCAAATGTCGAACTTGTCGCAGGCAAAACAAGACTTGCAACAAAAGGTTACATTGGGCTTTACACAAAGTTGACAGGCGATGATATTGAAGTTGATGGCGAAGAATAAAAATAAGGTATCCATCAGAAGACCACAATAAATAATAGATTCAAATGAGAGGGTTCTGGAGAATATTATTAAATAATCTTTAATGGATGTGGAGGGGGTAGGATGAGTGGACAATGAATAATGCAATTTTATGTTGTAACAACTCACAAATCAAAAACCTCTTAAAACAACCTTGTCCCCCCAAATTAGTGCCCTAGATTTGTCACTTTTTCAGATAACAAAGTAGCAGAAAGATTTAAAAGCCAAACATGGCGTGGAATATATAGATTGGAACCTATATATTCCTACAAGGAGATAAAAATGAAAGACAATTTCGACATATTTTTCCGTCGAAAACCAGCAATGATGTTGGTTGCATTAAAAAGGATTGCAAGAGTGAGATATGGAAGCATTTTGGCAAAAGAAGTTGACTGTACATATAGCCACGCCGTTAAAATCCTCCAAAGCCTAGAAAGATTAGGTCTTGTCGTCTTTGAAAAAAAAGGCAGAATTAAACTAATCAAACTGACAAAAAAAGGCACAGAAGTCGCGGAGAATATTGAGAATATTAAGAGACTTATTGGTTAAATTTTCTTAATTTTTTGTTTTTGTTTATTCAAAAATTAGACCTTCAGGTTTAGAAATACCATCATAGCGTAAAAATAAAGGAGTCGTTCTAGGATTATCTTTCCTAAACTCTCTAAGCTCATCATCTGAAAATTCATCTTTCATAATCACGGCCGCATGATATTTTCCTGTCCTCGCTTCATCCAAAAGAGCTTCCTTTGTCTCAACTTTTACAACATCTGCATCCTGATATTGTGCAACAGCCATCTCTGCTAGGTCCTCTCCAACAGCTACAAACTTCATAGTCTTCATAACCCTCTCCCTTAGAACTAATTTTTAAATCTTCCTATCACCCAACACAACAATAATTAAAAAGCAAAGAATAACAAAGATAACATGGCCAGTAGAATCATAAGGCTCGCATAGGATCTAGTAGTCGTCTCACAAGGTTTGCCATCCAATCCATCCCCAGAAAAAGCAGGAGGTTATGTGACATCCTCCCAGCCCTAAAGGGTTGACGCGAAGCGTCAATTCCTCACTTCGTTCGGAACTGGGCGTCCTTTCGTTTTACGCGTGGTGCATCTGTTGATTTTCGACGTAATCATAAGCCCGCTAAAATCACTATT
>JAHITZ010000038.1 GCA_018817405.1 Nanobdellota archaeon | reverse complement strand
TGTCCAAACTCCTTGCTCCCTCCTTTCAACTTCTCTAGTAATCCATTTTATTTTCTTCTTATTCAGTTTCTTCATAAGAACCTGCTTCACAGCAGGCCTTATCTTATTTGTCGAGGTAACCTTATTTCTGGATAAGACAACAATGTAGTCTTTCCAATAACTTTAAATAACCCTCTTTTTTATATTCAACATAATCGTGTACGAGAATTGAAGTCAAAGACTATCTAATTCTCCTGTATTGATTTAAATTAAGTAAGAAAATGGAAAACTTTGAAAAGCTAGGATTGGGAAAAGGAATTCTCGATGTGCTTCGGGAAATGAGATTTGAAAAACCTAGTGACATCCAGGAGAAAGCAATACCTTTTGTTTTGAAAGGGAAAGATGTCATTGGACAGGCAGCGACAGGAAGCGGGAAAACTTTGGTTTTTGGTTCGGCGTTGATTCAGAACATGAAACATGAAAAAGGCGTGAAAGCACTTGTCTTAACTCCGACAAGAGAGCTTGCTGAACAGGTTGCAAAAGCATTAAGAACGTTTTCTAAAAATTATGAATGGGAAATTGTTGAAGTTTATGGTGGTGTCTCTATTGGCCCGCAGATAAATAGATTAGAAGATGCAGATATTGTTGTAGGAACTCCTGGGAGGATATTGGACCATTTGAATAGAAGAACACTTGATTTGCAGAAAATCCGTTTTCTTGTTTTAGATGAAGCAGATAGAATGGTTGATATGGGATTTTTACCTGACGTTGAAAAAATAATTAACTCCTGCCAGAAAAGAAGACAAACTCTTTTGTTTTCTGCAACAATCTCTCCGGATATTAGTTATGTTTCGAAGAATTACATGGACCATCCAAAACAGATTACTGTCGAGTCTTATGTTGACCCTTCAAGGCTGAAGCAGATATTTTACGACGTGCAGAATCACGAGAAGTTTTCGTTGTTTTTGCATTTGATTAAAAAAGACAAGTCAGATGTTTCTATGGTTTTCTGCAACACAAGAGGAAATGTTGAAACCCTTACTTCTAATTTAATAAAATTTGGCGTTGGCGCAATTGGGATTCATGGAGGGATGAACCAGTCGAAAAGAAATAATGTTATGGAAGCTTTTTATAAAGCAAGGGCGCATGTTCTGATTTGCACAGATGTTGCTGCTCGTGGTTTAGATATTAAAAAAGTTACACATATTTATAATTATGACGTTCCAAAAGACAACACAGATTATATCCATAGAATTGGAAGAACTGCTAGAGCTGGGAAAGATGGAGAAGCAATTATCTTGGTTTGCAGTAAAGATTATGTAAGCTTTAGGAAAGTTCTGGATGATGATTCTTTGAAAATAAAACAGGAAAAACTGCCTGAGTTTGAAAAAGTAAAACCGAATTTTTCTTCTCGTGGGGAGTTTGATAGTTCTAGAAGAGATAGTGGACGTGGTGGTTTTGGTGGTTCGCGAGGCCGAGATGATAGGCGTGGAGGGTTTAGAAGCAGTGGTGATCGTAGAAGGGGAAATAAAAGATATGGAACCTATGGAACAGGAGGTCCGAAAAAAAGAGGGGGTGAGGGAGGAGGAGAATGGAGAAGAGATAATTATGGTAAAAAGCCAAGTAGCTGGAGGGGTGGTTCGCGTGGGAGCTCTGGTGGTTCTTATGGTTCTAGAGGGGGGAGATCTGGTGGTGGCGCTTATGGTAAACCGAGAGATAGTGGTAGGAGGGATTCAAGAGGTGGAGGTCAGGGGGGGTTTTCAGGTTCAAGAGAGAGAAAAGATTCAAGAGGGGGGAGAAGCAGTAGTCATGGTGATCGAAGACCTAGTGGTTCTTATGGTTCTAGAGGCGGGAGATCGGGTGGAGATAAAAGGCAGGGTTCTGGTAGGCGTGATGGCGGCAGAAGTAGAGATGATAAAAAGCCAAGAAAATCTTTTGGGAGAAGAAGCTAACCCAACAGCCAGTCAAAGACGTTAGTTCTTCAAGTTGGAAAACACCTTTGTGTTTTTCTCCTTTAATGAGCCAGGTTGGGACAATCTTTATGTTAGCATTATTACATTGTTGTTTGTTATCCAGGCAATCAATTAATGTAAAGTTTTGTATATGCTGACCAATGACTTTTTGTTGAACACAATGTCTGTATGTTTTCAGGACATAAAGCTCTGAATTTTCTGCAATGCATTGTATTATTTCTTGATTGCTTTCTTCAAGGGGTTTAAAGTTTACAAAAACCACAATAGCAATTATGACAATAGGTTGTATAAAACCTGATTTGATATTGTGTTTCTTTCAAGTGGTAACAAATAGAAAGATTTAAATATTCTTTTAGACTGGGAGAAATATGAGAAAGGAAGATTGTTTTGACGCGGGAGAACGATTGAGCAGGATGGATAGGTATGTAGATGAATCTAGTGTTATTCTTGACTTAACTCCTAAACAGTATCTGTTATATATGGGCGGAATTTTGCTGAGTAAGGCTTTTGCATTACCTGTAGGAGTTGAATACAACGATGCTTTCCTTGACAAAAGTAAAGGTGAAAGTATTGGAAAAGAAAGAGGCGATTAAAATGATAGCAGAGAGAATATGTCAATTTATTACGCAAGATGGTTTACCAAAGCCGTTAGAGGGAAGAGCGAGAGAGGTTGCTAAATATGCCGACAGTGTTTTGTATGAAGAATTGATTAATCCTTCTGAAGATAAAAGAGCAGATAGGATTTTTTTATGGTCTTGTGCAATTGGGGCATATTTGGCTTTGTGTTGATAGTATTTGGGTAGATACAATAAATGATAGATTCAAATAGTATGGTTCTAGATGACATTATCAAACGGTTTTTAGTGGTGTAAGAAATTAAGTGATTTTGATGTTGTAATAAACGAATTAGTAACTGGATTAAATAGTGTTAATGGAGAGCATGCCACAACACAAATCTTTATTAATTTAATAAAAGTTGTAAAACTATGTTAACGTTAGGAGAGATTAATGAAGCAATGTCTGACCTGGATGATTGGAGTTTAGAGACAAATGTCATAACAAAGATTTTCTCTTTTGATGGATTTAAGGAAGCGCTTGGGTTTGTGAACAAAGTTAGCGAGATAGTTATAAAGTTAGAGCACTTCCCAGACATTATGGTTACTAATAATCAGGTTAGATTAATGCTGACAACTTCTTCTGTAAGTGGTTTAACAAAAAAGGATTTTGAATTGGCTAGGGAGATTGATAAGTTAGGAGATGAAAAAGATAGGACAAGGGAAGTTAATCAACTGGATGATAACGGTTGCCAAGCAGAATAATTCCTCTTTTTTCATGGTCATCTACTATGTCGTGAGACTCACTTAAATCACGCAAAACTTGTATGAAGCAAGCGTTTGCTTTGGCCTCGCCGTACATCTTTTCAAGTTCACGGTAACCTGGGCTGTGAGTAAATCTCCCAATGACATCTAAAGGATAATTTGTCTGGCCTACTGCTTGCCAATCTCCTAATGTTCTTGTAAAACCATCTTTGATTGTTTCTCTAATGTTTGCATCTGTCGTTAATGTGTCTGTCATGATTTATTGACTTTCTGACGGTTTTTATAGTTAACGGAGTTGATGGATATTGTGTAGATCTGAAAATAGTTCATTTATTTATTAGGAAGATATAACAAACTAATTAATATCCAGAAAAATTTGCAGAAATCGAAAGGTTTAAAAATCCTTAATTTAGTGAAGAAATATGTTCGGAGTTAAAGACGCTTTGATGCGTAGAGAGTATAACCGTAGAGAAAGAATTAATATTTATGCAGGCGCAGTTCTCGGAGCTGTAGCTCCGCTATTAGCTATTAGATATATTTTATTCGGTGGTATGACACAAGGAGAAACAGAGGGTCTTGCACCAGAATTTGTTAAGTGGGGATTAACACTTGCTGTAAATTGTGTGACTTGCCTTAAAGCTCCTTGTTTGCCGGTTCCTGCCTACACTGCAATGGGCGGAGCCGTTGTTGGAACTGTGGAAGCAAACAAATTACAAAAAGGAAGATTTGAAAGAGAGAGTGCAGAGGAAAGAGAACAGGAAAGTCAACTTGCAGAAATTGCTTAAATTTTTATAATCCCTTTTCTTTAGATGTTTATGTTAATTGAAATAATTATTTTGTTGCTTGCAATTCCTGTAGGTTTGTTAATTGCATATTTAGCGAATGACGAGCTAGTTGTTGGGAGGAATTGGTTTAAGGCCTTGATTGTTGTTTGTATTCTGGTTGGAATTTGGTTTGCTTTGACAGGGAATTACGTGGTAACATGGGCTTGTGGTTTTGTAGTGGTTGTTACGTTTATTTCTTTGATTAAGAGTTTTGATAAGGGGTGGGTGAGGAGAAGGGTTTAAATAACATTCTTTTTTGTATAAATTATGGCTAACAGAATAATCAGTAAGATTGGAATTATTATTTAACTCAGCAAGTTTACCTTGCGCCCTGAAAATGTTTTCTCATAAAAATTCTTGGAAATTGAACGTGTTTTCTTTAGTAGGAAGAATTAAAAATAGAGGAGGATTTAATGGAAAATGTTAGACTTTAACAAGCAAGAGTTGGAGATACTAAAATTTTGGAAAGAAAAGAAAATATTTGATAGAGTAAGAAATAAAAATAAGGGGAAGAAAAGGTGGAGTTTTATTGACGGGCCGATAACTGCTAACAACCAGATGGGCGTGCATCATGCATGGGGTAGAACTTACAAAGATATTTATCACAGATTTAAGGCAATGCAGGGTTTTGAAATGAGATATCAAAATGGATTTGACTGCCAAGGGCTTTGGGTTGAGAGAGAGGAAGAAAAAGATTTGGGTTTGAAAAATAAAGAAGATATTGAAAAGTTTGGAATTTTGAATTTTGTTAAATCATGCAGGAAAAGGGTTGAAAAGTTTTCAAAGATACAGACAGAACAGTCGATCCGTTTAGGGCAATGGATGGATTGGGATAACAGCTATTACACAATGACTGATAAAAATAATCTGCATAATTGGCACCTTTTGAAGAAGTATTTTGATAAGGGCTGGCTTTACAAGGGAAAGGACGCTGTGCCGTGGTGCTGGCGTTGTGGGACTGCAAGTTCAAAACATGACATTGCGACTGAGGGATATAAGGAAGTGACGCATTCTGCAGTTTACATGCAGTTCCCTCTAAAAGACAAGCCAACAGAATATTTCTTGATTTGGACAACTACTCCGTGGACAATTCCGGCAGATGTTGCAATTGCTGTAAATCCAAATATTAATTATGTCAAAGCAGATGTTTCCGGCGTTAGTTACTGGCTGGCAGAATCAAGATTATCAGAGCTAGGTGAAAAATATGAAATTAAAGACAAGAAGAAAGGCACTGAACTTGAAGGCTGGGAGTATGTGATGCCTTATGCATGGCTTGAAGCTCAGAAAGAAGCGCCGCACAGAGTTGTTCTCTGGGATTTAGCATCTGGAGATGATGGAACTGGAATCGTCCACATTGCCCCTGGATGTGGTGCAGAAGATTTTGACTTGGGAAAGAAAGAAGCTTTGCCTGCGATTTCTCCGCTTGACGACGCAGGGGTGTTTAAAGAAGGTTATGGGGAATTTAGTTTGAAAAAATACTCTGACGTGAACAAGGCTGTTTTAGAAGATTTAGAACAGAGACGATTTGTCTACAAAATAGAACCAATCAAACACAGATATCCTCATTGCTGGAGATGCGGGGAAGAACTTGTGTTTAGGACAGTTGACGAATGGTATGTGAAATGTGATGAGATTAGAAAACCATTAATCCGAGAAAATAAAAAAATAAAATGGTATCCAGAGTATGGAAAGAAAAGACAGGAAGAGTGGTTCAAGAATATGGGTGATTGGTTAATTTCCAGGAAAAGGTATTGGGGTTTGCCGTTGCCGATTTGGGAGTGTTCTTGCGGTGGGATTGAGGTTTTCGGAAGTTTGGAAGAGTTAAGGAAAAAGGCAGTTGATAAAAAGAAAGTTGACAAACTTCCTGAACTGCATAGGCTTTGGATTGACGAGATAAAGATTAAATGCGGAAAATGCGGAAAAGAAGTTTCTAGGATTCCGGATGTTGGAGATGCCTGGCTTGACGCAGGAATTGTTATGTTTTCTACGCTGGATTATCTTGGCAAGAAAGAATACTGGAAAAAATGGTATCCTGCCGACCTTATCTCAGAAAATATGCCTGGCCAGTACAGGGGATGGTTTAATGCAATTATGTGGGCTGGAGTTGCTCTTACTGGAAAAACCCCCTTCAAGGCAATGTTTGGTTATGAAACTTTGAAAGATGAACACGGAGAAGAAATGCACAAAAGCAAGGGCAATGCGATTTGGTTTGACGAGGCGGTTGAAAAAATAGGGGCAGATGCAATGAGATTGCTTTATTGTTTGCAAGAGCCAGCGCAGGAATTAAGGTTTGGGTTTAATGCTGTAAAAGAACCAAAAAATAATTTAAATATTCTTTTTAATATAAGCAGACTTGTTGAAAATTCAAGGAAAGGGAAAGTTAAGGCAATTGAAGACAAGTGGATTTTGAGCAGGTTTAATTCATTGGTAAAAAAAGTGACTGGTGAACTGGAAGAATTACATCCGCATCAGGCTACAAGGGCTTTGCAGGATTTTTGGTTGAATGATTTAAGCAGAGGGTATGTTCAGTTTGTCAGAGACAGACTGGCTGGAGAGGATCCTGAAGTAAAGAGTGTTTTGAGAGAAGTTTATGTTGGCTTACTCAAATTATGTGCACCTGTTGTTCCGTTTTTGGCTGAAAAACTTTGGCAGGATTTGAAAGAAAAAAGATTGGTGAAAGAAGAGTCAATTCATTTGTGCAAATGGCCGAAGCAAGATGAGGGGAAGATATACAAACAGATAGAAAACGGGTTTGAGAATGTAATGGGGATTATTGAAAAAGGTTTGGCTGAAAGAGATAGATATAAAATCGGGTTGAGATGGCCGTTGGCAAAAGCAAGGGTGAGGGGTTCGTTTAAATTAAATGAAGAGTTTAAAAGTGTTATTGCAAGACAGATTAATGTTAAGAAAGTTGAAATGAAAGAAGTGAAGGAAAAAGAGGTTGTTGTTGAGCTTGACACCAAGATAACTCCAGAATTAGAGGCAGAGGGGTTTGCGCGTGAGCTGGCGCGGAAAATCCAGGCGGAGAGGAAGAAAGCTGGATTGAAAAAAGGCGATTTGATAACCTTAGAGATTTTTGCCGACGATAAAATGAAAAAAATGTTCAAAACCTGGGAAAAATTCCTGGAAGAAAGAACTAATTCAAAAGGAGTAAAATTCGTCGACAAAAAAACCGATAAGTTTGTCTTTATGAAGATTAAAGACGAGAAAATTGGCATAAAGTTTCACTGACTAGTGAAATTTTAAAAAAGATTATTTTTTGAGAAAACATTTAAATACTAAAGTATTCTTGATATGTTGAGGTTGAGTAACTTTAGAATGATAATCAAAGAGGAATTTTTAAGCAGACTCAGAAAGATATTTGACCTAAACTTGTATGAGGCAAAAGTCTGGACTGCTTTGTTATCGCGCGGTGTATCGACTGCAGGCGAGTTGAGCAATATCTCTGATGTGCCTAGATCCAGGACGTATGATATTCTTGAATCATTGGAAAAGAAAGGATTTATTATTATGAAGATTGGCAAACCAATTAAGTTTGTTGCTCTTAGACCAGAGGAGGTTGTTGAAAGGGTGAAGAAGAACCTTGTTGTTGATGCCCAGCAGAAATCCAAGAGGCTGGAAGAATTAAAAGGTGATGATGTTCTTTGTGAATTAACTAATTTGTTTGATAATGGGGTGAAATTTGTAGAACCAAGCGACCTTTCCGGCAGTTTACGAGGAAGGCAGAATATGCACAATCATCTTGACATGATGATTCGGGCTGCAGAAAAAAATATATCTCTTGTCACGACTGCAGAAGGGCTGAATAGAAAGATTGAAGCGCTTATGCCTTCTCTTGAAAAGGCACGAAAAAGAGGAATTAATATAAAAATTGCTGCTCCAATAACTTCTGGAAATATAAAACTGGCAAAGCAACTTTCTAAAATAGCAGAAGTTAGAGATACCACCAAGAAGAATATAAACGGGAGGTTTGCAATAATTGACGATGGTCAGTTAATGTTCATGCTTACTGATGATAAGACAGTACATCCTAATTATGACGTTGCTGTGTGGCTATCAACTGAGTATTTTGCCCAATCAATGAATCAGATGTTTGACCTCACATGGAAGGAGTTCGATCCTTTGAGTAAGGTGAAGGTTAAGTAGGGTTTCTGAGGATTGAGTAAACAACAATAAAATTGCTTAAATTATTTGATAACATTAAAACAAATTCATGCGAGTGAAACGATATGTATTATTGAAGCTGTTAGTTTTGTTTATTATCTGTTTAACTTTTAGAAAGATTTAAAGTCATTAGTTCATTGTTAGAAATATGAAAAACCCAAAAGCTGTTGTGTTGTCTTTGATTGCTTTAGTTTTTATGGTGTTGACGTTTACAGTTAATTGGATGTTTATTGCTTTGGCAGCTGTTTTTTCTTGGTGGGGGTGGAATGTATTGATTAAGGAAAGGAAGAAGTAGGAAAGTTTATATTTTTCTAAGAGATAAGGATAAGATGAACAAAACATTGAAAATCATATTAATTGTGGTAGTTGTGGTTCTTGTTCTAATGGTTGCTTTGAAAACATTAAGCAATGAAGATGATTGGATTTGCGTGGAGGGGAAATGGGAAAGACATGGTTGGCCTTCTGCGGAAAAACCTCCGGAGCCTTGTGAGGAGAATTTTATTCAGAGGGTTTTTGGTGAGTTGAGGGAAGGATAGTAGTTGGCGAGTTGTATTTATTTAGCGTTAGAAATCCCAATGGAAAAAAGAGAGTAGTTTTAAATATTATCTTAATTTCTTTAGGAGATGAATAAAATTGGTTTTTCGAGAAAGTATACTGTAGCTATTGTTGTGGTACTTGTTCTTTGTGCTTCAATTTTTATGTTTAATTTAACAGATTATTGGATTGGACAAGAAATAACAAGAGAAGAGATTGTCAATCAAACATCTTTTGTGTTAGAATCTCTTCAATTTGATACATCAACTGGGGAGATAATACTTGTTTTGGAAAACACAGGAAATCTAACTATAACTGGATTTATTATAACAACTTATGGCTCTGAGGGGAATAAGACAAACACAATAAACGTGACGCTTAGGGTTTCAGAAAAAACTACAATAAGATTGTCTTTGCTGGAAGTTGGCGTGCTTGAAAAAGTTGAAATTGTTCCGATAGTATTTGAAAATGATGTTGAAACTTCTCTTGATGAGATGATATTTGAGCAATTGGTTGGAAGTGTTGAATGTGATGAAGATGGTGATTGTACTGACGAAGATTTATGCACAACTGATAGTTGCTTAGGTGGTGGTTGTTTTTATCAATCTGTTGAATGTCCTGATGGAGAAACGTGTGATTCTGAAACAGGAGTGTGTGTTGCAGAGGGTGGCGGAGGGGGAGGTGGAGGCGGAGGGGGAGGTGGAGGCGGTGGGGGAGGTGGGGGTGACGAAGGTAGTTCAGAATGTGTTGATGGGGATGGGGATGGTTATGGAGAGAATTGTGATTTGGGAAATGATTGTGATGATGGAAATGAAGACGTGAATCCAAGTGCTGACGAAGTTTGTGACGATGGCTATGATAATGATTGTGATGGGGAGTGTGATTATGACTCTTCTTCTTGCGTGCATGGAGATTCAAATTGCGCGGTTGAAATTTTGGGAATCTCTGTTAGTGATGGCAATCCAATAGAAAACACCCACATTATAGTGAGTTGTGATTCAAGTGTTTCTGAGGTAAACAGTATAACAGCAAACATTGGTGGAGTTAGTTGTTTGTATCAATCATGGGAGGGACACCTGATATTGTTTGATTGCTTAGTTGGTTTGAGTGGACTGAGGGTTGTTAGTTGTGGTGTTGATAGTGAAAAGTCTTATCAAATAGGGAGTGATGCGACTATGGATGTAAATATTGTTTCTTCGGTTTGTACTGATAGAGGTGCGGGAGAGTGTGCGGTTGGTGGAGAGTGTGAGTGGTGTGCAGAATGTGAGGGGACTAGGTTTTCAGGTTTTGTCGGAGGGATGTGTGTTGTGGATGGAGCTTGTGTTTATCAGTGTGTTTTAGGCAAGTGTGAGGCTGAATGTGGACAGGAAGAGGATTGTGTTGATACGGTTTGTGAAGATTATTGTGAGAGTGGGAGTTTTTATGAATGCGGCGATGTTCCTAATGCTTGTTTGGCAGGTTGTAGTTGCGAGGAAAATTCCTGTGGGGTTTGTGAAGATGTGGGGGTTGATGTGGATGGAGATGGATGGGATTTACAATGTGAGTGTAATGATGAAAATGGGTTTATTTATCCTGAGAATGTCAATGGTTTTTGTGATTGCGATGTGGGAGATGGTTTTGGGGAGGGAACTGATGAAGACTGTAAGGATGGGCTTGATAATGATTGTGACGGAGATGTGGATTGTGATGATTTGGATTGTCTTGGGATTGCAGGTTGTGAGTGTATTCCAGAAAATCCACAAAGTGGAAATTGTGATGATGGCGAGGATAATGATTGTGATGGGGATGTGGATTGTGATGACGACGACTGTTGGTTTGATTATTTTTGTATATGCGAACTAGGGGATTCTGAAGATGATTCTGATTGTGACTATGTGGATGATGATTGCGACGGGGAAGTAGATGAGAATTATATCCCTATTGATGAAATTTGTGATAATGGGGAAGATGACGACTGCGATGGTTTTACTGATGAAGATTGTTTGGGAGAAGGTTTTGTTTTTTTGAATAATGAACTTCCGTTAGATGGTGGTGTTGCTGTTCAGCCTTATTTTGTTTATTCTGACTCTGATATCGGAGATGTTATTTTTAGTTATGGTCATGCTTTTGATGGGGCATACGGTGTTGGAAATGTGTTTGGAGAGTATGATTCTTTAGAGAATAAATGGCAAATTTATACAGAAGCGGGATGGGATAATTCTGTGGATATTGTCCCAGAGTTTATGGGAGATGGGCTTTTGAAGTTTAATTCTTTTATTCCTTTTATGAGGGATAGTGTTTTGAATCTGGTTGTTTCTGGAAGTTTGGTAAGTGGGGCGCAGGGTTTGGATGTTCATGGGAATGTTCAATTCTGGAGATTTTTAGACGGGTGGAAGATTTGGCAAGGTGAAGACTTTGGAGAGGGGTATTTTAAGCCAGTTTTTTCTGGTTGGAGTGGTGTGAAACACGATTTTGGAATGCTGTCAGATGGGAGCGAGGGTTTGCTTGTTGGTTCTTACAAACCTCATGCTGGTACAAGTGCTCTTTATCATCTTGTCGCAGGGAAGTATGACTCTCTAGAGGATAAATGGTATAGATGGAATTTAGGAGAATGGGCTGATTATGAGGGGGGTTGGGATAATGACTGTGAAGATGACGGGACAAGATATTGTAGTTTTGTTCCTGATGATAGTGTGGGTTTTGACTACAGTGCAGATCCGGGAGTTCCTTTTGTTGTAAATGTTCAGGGAAGTGAAAAATATTTAGTTTTGTTTAAAATTAGTTGGTCAGAATATGGGGCTTTGCTTTATGATGATGTTACAGAAGAATGGGGGTGGTGGGACGGAGATAGTTGGGCGTGGGAAGGTGATATTGAGCTGGGGGCATTTTTAGAATCAGATGGTTTTATTATGGTTTTAGATGTTTATTCTTATGAAGATGGCAAGGCAGGGATTTTGTTAAATTATGGTGGTTATATAACTGAGAGAGTATTTGATTTTGAGAATCTTGATTTTGAAGGTTATTCTTTAGGCATATATGGCCCAGATAATAAGATTTGTTTTGATTCTCAGGGCTTGCCAGGAGTTGTTGTTTCGGAGCATAATGGTAATGAGATTTATTTTTATAAGAAATTTTTAACAGGGTGGAGCGAGGGCGAGGTTATTTATTCTGCAGATAGTGATGATGTTGAAATTGCAGGATTTGAATTTGTTGGGAGTGATGTTCCTGTTGTTTTCTTTAGTAAAGACAAGAGGCTTTATGCAATTTCTCAAGATGATGATTACTGGCAGGGAGAGGAATTTTTGGAGTGGGATTATTTCGGAGAGAGTTTGGAAATTCCTTCAGGTGTCGAGCATGAGAATTCTTGGGCTGACAACGGGGGAGTTCGGATTTACGGTGATTCTCTGGGAGGGTATTTAGGGCTAGATGATGATGGGTGGCTTTATTCACCCCATATTTCTTTGGAAGCGATTGCGATTTATCCAACTCCTTATGTGGGTGACGAATATCATTGGGGTGGTGGTGTTGACGAGAACCCACTTGGTGGCTGGTCTGTGATGCGTTTTCCAAGTGGTGTTGACGTTCATAATTCTAAGGGAAAAGTTTATTTTGTGGATTCAATGGCTTGGGGCGGGAGTGGGACGATTGGTGGTGGGAGGATACAGGTTTGGGATTTAGATGAGCGAAATGTTAATTATGGTGCGACTCGTCCTACAGATGCGTTAACTTTTGGGGGGAGAGGAAACTGGATGACAGATATTGCTGTTGATGAACCCGGGAACTTGCTTTATGCAACAGAATCTCTGAGTGGAGAAGTAGTTAGATGGGTAATTGAAGAAGATGGGGCTCTTGGGGCTTTTTATGTTATGGATTTTGGCGAACTTGATTTTCCTCACGGGATTGATATCGATAACAGCGGGAATTTTTATATTGCGGATTCTGGGAACCACAGGATTTTGAAGTTTGATGCTGATGGAGGGTTTGTGTGGGAGAATGATTTAGGAGGAGAGTTTTTGTATCCTTATGGAATCAGTGTTAATAGTGAAAATGTTTTTGTTTCTGATGTTTATTCTAGAAGAGTTTCAGTTTTTGATAGGATGACTGGGGTTTATCTTTGGGGATTTGATAGTTGGGGTGAGGAAGGTTTTGGGGTTTTGGGGGGGTTGGTTGCTAGTGATGATTATCTTTATGTTGCGCATGACGATGAGATTAGTTCTTTTGATATTTCCTCTAGTTTTTCTCCTGAGCTTGGAGAGAGAAGTTGGTGGGAGATTTTGATTAGATGGTTGGGCTGGCCTTTTACGAGATGAATTTTTTGGGTGAGTTGGAGGACAAATATATTTCCCACAACAGTTAATTTTATAAACAGGTTGTTTTTTGGATTCTGGAATGGAAATGAAAGGAGATTTTAACGGAAGGTTGAGAAGTGGAGGGATGCCGCTTTATCGCGATGGGCTTAAGATTATGGTTTTTGATTATGATGATTTGATTTTGCTGCATCGGAGAGGTTATGCGAATGGGCGAAGGACAGGTCGGATGAAACACAGGTATCATCATCAGGCTCAGAAGGTTTTAAGGCATGCTGTGCAGTTTTTTGATAAAACTGTTTTGTGGTCTTCTACTAATGGAGAAGTTTTAACTAACCTGAATTCTTCTCCTTTTGATGAAATAGATTTGAGAGTTTATGGTGCAGAATGGGATGGCGAGCATTTGGTTAAAAATCTCGTGAACTTGACAACGGATTTGCAAATTCTGTGGGCTATGGAAAATGAGCCAGATATGAGTGATGTGGACGATGTGACAGGGGTTCCGTTTATCGGATTTACTCCGACAGACAGAGTTATTCGGCTGGGGGAACATGAGAATTTTATGACGAAATATAAGACTATTTTTAGGGTATGAAAGAGATGAAAAAGGAAACTAAAAATAGTATTGGGCTGGTTTTGGATACTTTACTGAATCTTGCAAGGTTAAAGAATGATAAGTTTTAAGAAAAAATTAAGGAAGAAATAGATAAACATCTCCTTCTGTTATCTTCCCTTAATCGTTGCCTTTATAATGGCGAAGAGAATAAACCCCACACCAAGACCAACTAATGTTCCGACTGCGGTTTGTCCGTAATAAATTCCAAGGCCAATGCCTATCATCAACGCACCAACAAAAGCAAGTCCCCCGGCAACATCAGATTCTGACTTCCTCTTTTTATTTTTTATGATATAATCAAGGAAAATGGGAATTTAAACTTTTCTCTAATTTTGATAGAGATATTCAAAGTTTGCTGTTTGGAGAAACCGAAACACTTATATACTAGATGTTATATATTTCTAACGTTAGAAATACCTCACAATCATTAAGATGAAAGGGGGAAACAAAACAAAAAATGAAGAAAGAATATAAATACTATATAGGAATTGGAGCTGTAGCATTTCTTGTAGCTATAGCGTTGCAGATATTCTGGAGTGGCATAAACCCTAGGATTACAAGCACATTGAGAACTGTTGGTTGGGTTTTTATATTACTTGGCGTGGTTAGGCATATGATATATAAGGAAGGGCCTGAAGAGGATGAGAGAACAAAAAAGATAAGCGCTCTTACACTATCCTATTCGTGGATAGTTACATTGGTATTAGTGGGTGTACTGCTTTTGTTAGACAAGTGGGATATATTGAAAATGACTGTCATGCAAGCTCTTGGATTAACAATGGCTGTGATGATTGTGGTTGCAATAGTATCTGAGTTATGTCTCAAAAGGAAAGGAGATATAAAATGATTAAATGTAAGGAGGCAAATTTAACATGAAAAATGAAACCAACACACTTGTATCTTTCTCTTTAGGTGCAGGAATTGGAATATGTATAATAGCCGCATACCTAATGGTTAAAGGATATGTGAACTGGGGGATTGTCACATTAATAATTGGAGTAGTTATGATATCTGTTAGTTCACTCAAGAAAAGAGAAAATGCAAAAAGGAGGCAAAACAAAGAATGAAAGCGAAAAATAAAACAGCAAGGAATGATAAGTTAAGGCTGATAGTGATATTTATCGTGAGTGTGCTTGTGATAGCGACTGGGACTTTGTTTGCAGTGACTACCTTTTCTAAGGGAGACATTGGCGGCGGGATCTTAGGAGTTATTATTTCAATTACAATACTTACATTTGCTATCTTTGTTTATAGAAGAGGGAACAGGGATTTGAAAGAAGGGTATCCTTTGCGTAATGAGAGGAGTCAGAAAGTAATGCAAAAATCGATGTCTATGGCATTTTTAGTCTCGCTTTATTTGTTACTGGCAATCGGATTCCTTTCAGAAGATATAATTCATTTCAGAGATGTCAGCCAAGCAACAAGTGCTGCAGTAGGCGGAATGGCTATCTTATTTGCTATTTTCTGGGTTTATTATAACAGGAAGGAGATTTGAGGTGGGATGAAAACAATAAAAATAAGAGCTCATCATCTTTTGTGCATTCCTAGATTTTATAGTGGTGGGTATAATAAAACATTTTCAGATAACATGAAGAATATTGTGATGCAGATTAGGAAAAATCCAGATGTGAAGATAAAAGTTATCTCTGGGAAATCTGATGTGTTATGTGACAAGTGTCCTCATTGGTATAATAAAAAATGTAATCAAAGTCCTGAGGTGAGTAAATGGGTTCTTTTAGAAGATAAAAGAGCTTTGGGATATTTAAAATTAAAGGAGAATTCCATTCACAAGGGGAGGGATGTTTTTAACAGATCTATGGAAAAGTTTGGTTCAACAAATATATTGAGCGTTTGTAAGAATTGTATTTTCTTAGATAATTGTCTTAAGGTAGGAATAAACAACTCATTCAGAAAAGATATTAATAAAAAATCAAAATGAAAACCCTAATCAAAGAATTCAGAGCAAAACACAAGATGACACAAGAAGACTTAGCCAGGAAAGCAGGTGTTAGGCGAGAGACGATAATTTTTCTTGAGCAGGGAAAGTATAATCCCTCACTGAAATTGGCGCATGATGTTGCAAAGGCGTTGAAGGCTAAGAAGATTGAGGATGTTTTTGTGTTTTGAAATAATTAATCTTCTTCTCTTGGTGGTGGGGTGATTAGGGGCAGGCGGTTTGTTGTGTTGCAGTTATTGCAGCGGGTTTCTGGGAGATCTTTGACTTTAATAAGAACAGAGTTTGGTTTTTCACAGCGGCCGCAATCGTATTCAGCTCTGAAACCTAACAATAATGAAAGGTAATGGTGTAGCCTTATGGCTTTTGGTTTTACTACTTGTCTTCTGGTTTGATATTGGTATGTGATTTTGCTTGTTTGCTGTTTCTCTACTCTCTGGGAACGCACTCTCCTCAAATCCTTAATCATCTTCATCATCAAAATCTTCAATCTTTAATTTCCATTGCTCATCCCACATCTTCTTCCTTTTCTTACTGCAGGTTTTGCAATATTTTCTCGCGAATCTTGCCTTAGGATTAACTTCAAATTCTACTTTGCATTCAAGGCATTTCTTTTTTTTCATTCCCATCATAGATACAAGATTTGGTGGTTTAAAAATATAGCAGATGTCAAATAATTACTTCCTTATATGGGTAAAGATACAAAACAAGATTACACACACACTCCAAGGATGCAGACGTCGCCGAAGGAACAATAGGTTGTTCCGCTCCATTCTGTGCAGCCGTCTCCGTTGTAGTCGTGGCATACCTGGTATCCGTTGCCAGAGCATCGTCTGTCTCCGTCATTACATTGGTCTTCGCAAGTCGGAGGT
>JAHITZ010000005.1 GCA_018817405.1 Nanobdellota archaeon | reverse complement strand
ACCTCCGACTTGCGAAGACCAATGTAATGACGGAGACAGACGATGCTCTGGCAACGGATACCAGGTATGCCACGACTACAACGGAGACGGCTGCACAGAATGGAGCGGAACAACCTATTGTTCCTTCGGCGACGTCTGCATTGAAGGGCACTGTGTTTAAAATTCACTCAGCATGAGTAAAGACAAATTTGTTGTTTACAAACATACAAATCTTTATAAGCAGCCCAAAGTTAAAAACAAAATAGAATAAAATGATACCCCTAAGAAAATTAAAAAAAACTGCTATCGTAACCGGATTTTCATTAATTACTTTATTGACTGGATGCCCTTTTACAAAATCAGATACTTCTGGACTGCCTGCAAATGATCAAAAGATGGGAAGGACAATGGCTCTTTATGAGGGAGATATTCAGAATGATCCTGACCAGACACTTAGCACTTCTTTCAGTGTTCCATTTGCTTGCCTTCCTACAGGTGTGAACGTTGAGGTATTGCCAGATAGAGAAGGAAGAGCACCGCCTTTTGACGCCTCATTTACAGGAGAAACAGAAGTAGGTCCAGAAGGAAGGACAACTAAAGTTGGTGTTGACATAACAGATAATGATGAACCTTATATTAGTGGGCAATACACAAGCCTAAGAATTTCTACTGTTACTGCTTCACCTGTTTTTCCGCATGTTGATTACAGGCAACACTTAATTGGTGTACAATATCATCACGGAATTTCAGGAGAAACAACAGCTGAAGAACTTGAAGTTATCAGGGAAAGCCTCGATGATTTAGGAGACCAAGTTGAGCAAAACACGGGAGGCATAATTGATTTAATAGATGATCTCAGCGAGCATGAAAATCAGACAGTCCCTCCTGCACATACTCCAGAACTTGAACCAGAACCTCCACAACCTCCACTCCCCCCACAAGAACCAATTATTGGTGATGATATTTGCGGTCCAGGAGAAACCTGGCTAAACAGCATAGACTGTGAAATTCCAAGCTCTGCTTGGGCTGGAACAGGTGTAGCTTTTTATGAAGGAGACACACATCTAAATCCGGATAATGATTCAAATTGGTCTTTTGCAATGGCGCCTGCATCTGAAAGACACCTAACTGCAAGATTCTCAATACCCTCAGACCTTGAAGCTGCTCTAGCTGCAAGAGGCATTGAAATTCCTCAGGGAACTGTAAGACAAGAAGGTTACCATGAAGGCAGTCAATTATACGACGGAGATAATAACCCAGATTGCTTTTATACTGCAAATGTCGGAACAACTTACTTTATTGGCGAGGAAAACGGAGTTAGCCAGTGGGGTGTAGATTTTGACCTAGTCCATAGTGGATGCACTCCACCTCTAGAATATGATCCTCAGACAATAGAACAAATAGCAACAAGATATGATTTTGGAGAAGGCGTGTTTTACGAAGCAGGCATGGAAGCCAGTGTAGAAAATAATTAATTAAATTTCTCAACCCCTAATTGTCATCTCCCAAAGTAACTACATAACTTTATTCTACAAAACATATATCACAAAATACAATTGTTTAAAAGCACATTTGTAGGAATTCTTATTGTCATCATTATGAAATTACTACAAAATAAACCGGCCCAAGCAGGTGCAGTTGGCATAGTTCTCGTTGCATTAGCAGTCATAGTGCTTGCAATACTTCTCATGTTTTCCATTTCCTCCCTTTTTACAACTGATGATTCTTCATCTGACGACAAGAAAAGTCATTCAGCAAATTTCATAGAAAACCTAACATCTTTTGTAAACACTCCATCACCAAGCTCTGGCTGTCCAGTTACTTCTGGCCCTGACCTTGACAACGATAAAATAATTGACCAATGTGACAACTGCCCAGACCACTACAACCCTGAACAGTTAGATATAGACTTAGACGGCATCGGGGACAATTGTGACGATTTCATTGACAGGCAATTTGGTTCTGGCGGAGGAGACGACGATGATAATGATAAGGAAGAAGATGAAGAAGAAGAAATTGAATGTTCTTTTGATGAAGAATGCGGAGAAGATGGTTTCACTGGAGAGCTTTTCTGTACAGGAGAGGATGTAACACAAGAATTCATAGATTTCACTTGTCAAAATCCAGGAACAGAAGACAGTGTTTGTAATAATGAAACAACAGTAGAATTAATAGAAGAATGTTCTTTTGACTGCTCAGAAGGAGAATGCATTGGAGAGTGCGAAACAAACCAAGACTGCGGAACCGACGGGCCGGTAGGCGAGCTTTTCTGTTCAGACAAAGATGTAATGCAGTCATTTGAAATATTCACTTGCAACGACGCTGGAACGCCAAACTCCTACTGCTCATCTGAACTCCTTGACCAAATCAGTGAAACCTGCGAAGACTTATGTATTGGAGGAAGCTGTGTAGATGTAGAATGTTTTGATAACGAAGACTGCGACGACTCAAACCCAGAAACCGAAGACATTTGCCATAGCCCTGGCTTGCCAGAATCTTTCTGCACAAACGAGCCAATT
>JAHITZ010000004.1 GCA_018817405.1 Nanobdellota archaeon | reverse complement strand
ATTTAGAACAAGTCAGTTCTCACTATGTTTGTAGATACAGTGAGCGAGTCGTCGCTCATTTTTTTATATTAATCAAAATAGAAAAAGATTGCCGCAATTCATCCCACAGCTAAAGCAACGGGATTTCTTGCGGGACTTTAAAATATTCACACAAAGATATCCTGTAACAACACAAATCCTCGCATCTTTTACTTCATAAACTCCTCCACGAACAAGACCTTCATCACGAGAGCTTAACTGCCTACCAAAAGGAGAAAATCTAACTTTTTCTCCGCCTTGCAGACAAAAAACCTCTCTCATCCTTTCAACAGCATCATCACCTCCACCCAGTTTAATCCAAGAATTACTTCTTAAAACACGCAACGCCTCTTCATAAAAATTATCCAATCTTTCTTCAGGAACAATTTCCCTCACCAAATCATATGTCAAAAAATCTTCCCCCCTAGCTTCCCCAGAAACCTGCTCCAACCACTGTCTTAATGAAACATCCACATTTACCATATCTGAAGAGTGCATAGAAAGACCAAGAAGACTACCTTTTAAATCTTTTTGTAATGCCAGTATCTCCGCACAAGAATAAAAATTGCAGATTTATTTTTTGCAACAAGTAATCAATTTTGTGCGGAAAAAATTCAACGACGAAAATTGCACGAAATTGAACCAGTTGGGTGGGTTGGGTGGGGAAAAAAATAAATCTAAAAAGTATATGCAGAGATACTGAATGCGACTAATTGCATCCCTAGTGACATATGTAACAACCAAAAATAATTTACTAAAATCAAAATATCTTAAAAGGATTTCTTCACCATAATCATTTTCTCGAGGAACAAATGTGATAGCAGGAAGCGGGCGTATCACGTTCGAGTAATATTTATTCAAGAACGAACGTAATCGCGAGTAGGATTTGCGCAAGGGCAATTATCAACAAAAAGAATTACAGTTATTTTATAAGAACTATTGGGCCTACGAGGAATTGAACCCCGATTTTCGGGTCCGAAGCCCGACGGTCTATCCGTTAACCTATAGGCCCAATTTTATCAAACAAATACCTTTTTTAACCTTATTGCTCTAATTTCAAAACAACCCAAATGCCAAAAACATTCGCAGCTGTTGCAACATTAATCGGCACAATCATCGGAGCAGGAATCCTCGGAATTCCTTACGTCATCATGCGCGCAGGTTTTCTCATCGGAGTGATAAACATAATAATCATTGCGAGTCTAATGCTTATCATTTATCTTTACCTCTGTGAAATAGGTTTGCGCACTAAACAAAACCATCACCTCACTGGCTATGCCTCAAAATACCTCGGAAAAAAAGGGAAGAAGGCTATGTTCATCGCGTTTGCATTCAGCATCTACTCTGGCTTAATCGCGTATTTAATCGGGGAAGGCGAATCCCTCTCCTATTTATTCTTCAACTCCCCATTCTACTCACTGCATTTCAGCATCGCCTTCTGGTTTTTGCTATCTGCAATTTCATACTTTGGCCTCAAAGCTTTAAAAGAAGGAGAAAAAACAGGCATGCTAATCATCTTCGCACTTATCGCATTAATAATTGTGTTTTTCTGGAACAAAATAGACATCTCCAATCTTTCATACAACAATCCTTCACTTTTCTATGCTCCTTTCGGAGTCATTATGTTCGCCTTTCTGGGCTTTGCAGCAATTCCAGAAGTTGAAACCATTTTAAAAAATCATAAAAACTTAATGAAAAGGATAATCTGGATTTCAATTATTGTTGTTTCAATAATCTACATACTTTTTGCAGCAATTGTCGTCGGAACGCAGGGCTCTTCTACTCCAGAAATAGCCACGCTTGGCCTTGGAAAAATTTTTATAATTCTTGGAATTTTAACAATGTTCACCTCTTACCTCGCTTTATCAGTCGCTCTTATCGATACTTTTCATTATGACTTCAGAAAAACAAAAACCAGGGCATGGATGTACACAATTTCCCTTCCTTTACTGATCTTTTTAATCCTGAACTTTTTCGATATTGCTTCGTTCATAAAAGTAATAGGAATTGGCGGCGTCATCTCAGGAGCTTTAGTTGGCACACTAATTTTATTAATGGTCAAAAACGCGAAAACAAAAGGAGACCGAAAACCAGAATACTCAATTCCTTATTCAAGAGTTTTAACTTGGATTATAATTATAATTTTAGCAATTGGAACAATTTTAGAAATTGTGAGCTCATTCTAGTTCAACAATCTTTAAATATAACAGATATCTCAAAATTCCATGAACCTAAAAAAAATTGCATTAACCACAACACTTGCCACAGGATTATTCACATTGACCGGCTGCAGCATGTTTTCTTCCGGAGTAAAATGCAACCGCGATATAACTCACCCTCCATATGTGGAAGCCATCTCAGAAAAAGCCCTCGAACTCTCGCAATGCTCTGATCCTGGAAATCTAAGAGACGCTGCAAAAATGTATCTATCGATTAGGAAAATCGAAGAAGCAGATGAAATTGCAATAAGACTTCTAAACCAAAGTCCAAAGTACGGAATGGATCTTTTCGGCGACCTCCAAGAGTATAGAAACAGCAACGAGAAAGGAATAGTAAGTTCTGAAAAATAATCAACCCCTCATAAAAGTCTTACTCTTCACTCGCTGCGCCTTAAAAAACTCCTTGCAAAATTTCTTGGCAACCTCTGAATCAAATTTCTTACAACTGAAAATATCAATAAAAGCCCGATTATCAAACTCATCCAGATGAACTGTAATCGTAGAAGTTTCAATAAACATAATTGCAGAAATTCCCTCTATCCTCCCTTTCCCCAACCTCTTCACAATCGGCCTTCCATAGGGCTTCATCTTAATCTTCCCGCACAACGCCAAACAAAACTCTCCAAGTTTTTTCTTATCCTTCATCAAATCATGATTACAAGTATGTAAATCAATAAAACTCAACTGCCCCCAAATGTTTTGATTTTTCTTTTCCAACTTCCATAAATGAGAAATATTAAATTAGTTATTGTTTTTAAATTTATCCCAAGTCAGAAAAAACCAACCCCATCGCAATCGTCGCATCACATCTGACATCCACAAAGTTTTCCCCCTCCCTCGCCCCCACCTTCAACTTACCCCAACTCTTCCCTTCTTCCAACCCTGCCCCCGAGCTCCCACCCCCTGCTTCCACATCTTGCGTTATCTGCACCCCGTAGTCCGCACCTTTACTAAACTGCAACGATTGCTGAATAAAATTCTTAGGCGTTCCGCCACCAATGTAAACCACCCCTATCTTCTTCGCAGTCCAAGCGAAATCAATAATCTCTTTCATATCTTCAAACGCATCAATAAAAATTTCCTTACCCTGCGCCTTCCGCCCCCAAATCATCAACCCAATTCCAGAGTCTGCAAGAGCAGGACAATAAACAGGAACATCATTCTCGTAACAAGCTTTCAGTATACTATCACCCACAACCCCTTCACTACTCTCACCACCTTGTTTGCTTTCGAATATTTTTTCCCCGCTATCATTTAAGCTATTTTTTTCCGAAAGCAACTCACCAATCTTCTTCAAAAAACCCTTAATCGTCTTCTCACCCTTAAGAGCATCCCAGTTATCCTCAAAAAAATTCTCAAGCTTTACATAAACCTCATTCTTCATCAAAACGTTGTACATCCGATCATAACCCTTCTCATGAAACTCTTCGTCATCCCAAGAATCACAATGATAATGTTCATCTCCCAAAGATTCAATCAAATCATGCGTCAAGTTCGCTCCAGTCGTAACCAACACATCAATCTTCTTCTGCCTAATCAAGTCGATAACAATCTGCTTCATCCCAGCAGGCACCATCGCCCCAGCCAACCCAAAAAACACCTTGCATTCCTCATCAGCAAACATCTTCTTCACAATCTCAGCAGCTCTGCCTATCTTCCGCGCTCCAAAACCAGCATCTTTCATTTGCCCAACTAACTCGCTTACTTTCATATCTTTCTCAAGTTTAATCGGTTTAACCTTTTCCATATCAAGAAAGAAAAGTCTTGACTTTTAAAACTTCCTACAATCTTCCTTATACGCACCTTTCACTCGCAATACCGAGCACGTCGGGCGCTACGCGCCCTCCAATCATTGAAGCTATTTTTTTAGTTTTCCCAAAACCCGCCTCGCCACACCCACAGTCCCCTCAACATCTTCCTCAGAAAAATCCAACCCATTCCCCTTCCCACTCAAATCACCACTGGAGCCCCCACCCAAATTAACCTCAACCAAATCACAACTCTTAACATCTCCCTCTTGAAAAATAACATCCAACAACTTCATTACTTCTTCTTCGTTCAACCCGCCAGATTCCGGATAACCAGTCGCCTTCACAATCTCACTATCAAAAACATCAATATCAAAACTCACATACACTGCAGGTTTTCCACTAGCCCCTTTCCTAACATCACCAGCATCCACATCCTTGCCTTCTTCAGATAACTTTTTCCCATTATTATTTAAGCTATTATTTTTCCCCTTACTTCCAATAAAACTCCTAATCTTCCTTAAAGTCCTAGCCAAATCAAACTTAACCTCATCAACACTAATCGTTCTAATTCCGTTCAAATTCAAAAACTTGCCTTCCTCCGGCTCAATCTTCCTCGCCCCAATCAACAAAACATTCCCTCCAGAAAAACCCGCCTCCACAACAGCCCGCAACCATTCTTCATGCGTCGGCTCCTTCATCGAAGACATACAATCAGGATGCGCATCAAACACAATCAACTTCCCCTCGGGATGCTTCTCAAAAAACGCCTTCGTAAAAGGATAACTAATACTATGGTCCCCACCCAAAAACAAAACACTCTCTTCCTGGGAAAACAACGCCTCTGCCTGCTCAGCAATCCTCTCCAACTGCTCTTCCAAACTATTATCATCTAATTCCAAGGAAACATCAACCTTCTCACAAATTCTATCGGCAGCATCCTTCGTCCCTTTTGTCTTCCCTAAACCATTCACTCCAGGAACTTTAATTATTATCATAAAATAATAGCAAAACCAACATTTATAAAATCAACCCTCGCAGAGCTTTGTCCGGAGTTACGCGATTTCACTAGAATTTGGGGGATGGGTGTGGGATGGCCAGGGCGGGTATCGACGACAGTCGAGTTAGCGGGAAACGAAATCGCGTTTATTTCTGCGACTCCGGACAAAGCCCCTCGCAGAAAAAGGATGGATGAAGCATATACAAGAGCAGACCTAAAACAAGACTTAGAAACAGAGGACCTTAGAGTTACTCCTGAAGGAATTATCCGATACCGAATAACAGGTGGGAGAGACCGACAAGAAAGATGGCACTACATAGGGTGCACGACTCCACCAGAAAAATTCTTTATGGACAGAGAAGAGAATTATAATACTCGTGTAGAAAGCGTAACAATTGAATTTCTTGGATATGACGCGATGAAACACATTAATGGAGCAGTTGAATTATATGAAACACTAACCCAGTTAGATAAAGTGCCTGTAAGGAACATGGGCTTAAGAAGAACAATAAATGGCCTAAGGCGTTCTGCGAGACTCCTCAAAAGAAGAAACCTAACAGGTCAAGCAGAAAAAAGAAAAACATTGGCAGAAAAAGTGACATCCTCCCAGCCCTAAAGGGTTGACGCGAAGCGTCAATTCCTCACTTCGTTCGGAACTGGGCGTCCTTTCGTTTTACGCGTGGTGCATCTGTTGATTTTCGACGTAATCATAAGCCCGCTAAAATCACTATT
>JAHITZ010000003.1 GCA_018817405.1 Nanobdellota archaeon | reverse complement strand
TCCTGCCGCATCATTTTGTAACGATACTTCGGCGTTATCTTAACGTGCTTGAAGTTGTTCCCGACCGAATTCCCGTAAGTTTGATACATTTTTACCTCTGTTAAGTTTATTTAGAACAAGTCAGTTCTCACTATGTTTGTAAACACAATGAGCGACGACTCGCTCATTTTTTTATATTAATCAAAATAGAAAAAGATTGCCGCAATTCATCCCACAGCTAAAGCAACGGGATTTCTTGCGGGACTTTAATTCTTGTTTTCATCTAAAAATATAAAAAGAGAGAGTGTTTTTGAGAACAATGGTTTATGGTAACGATGAGGTGATGGATGTTTGTTCGGCTAGAAGTAGACAGTTAAATAATGCAAGTTTTGATATTAGGGGGGAAATGTGTAAGGAAACCAAGGGTTCTGCGCAATACAAAGAGTTAGAAAGGAGATATGAGGAAATACAGAGAGAACTTGATAAGTTGCATGAACTTTCTATGAGGGCATTGGTGGGATATGTGAGTAGAGGGAGTTTTGGGGGATGGTAATCTGTTTGAAGTGATTAGGCATAACAATCTTTATAACTTTGTTTAATTATTTTAATTTATGATGGGCATTGAAAAATTAATAGATGCAGCAAAAAAGGAAGATTGGGAAACTGTTGATGAACAACTTCCGGAAGTTTGTGAAGACCCTTCTGTTGTTAGCTGGGCTTATAATGAGGGCATTAAGGATGATGATGGGAATATTCGGGACTTGGCAGTAAGTCTCTTAGAAAAGGCCCCTATTTCAGAAAGCGAGTTTGATGATATGAGGGAAACAGTTTATGGCCTTATGACTTCTGATTTAAATAAATATGTTAAATTTAGGGCGGCATTTGCTCTTGCAGCCCACGGGGTTGGTTCTCATAAAGCAGAGGTTGAGCAGTTACTTCATGAAGCCGAGAAAGATAACGAAATTGCTAAAATAGCGAGAGGGTATTTGGCAAAGGTTAAGAAGTGGCTCGAGATAGTATAACAATCTTTAAATTCTCTTGAGTTTTGTCTAGGACATGATAGAGGTGGAGAAGCTTAGCGTTAGCAAGGAAAAGATTTTATCGGCGATAAAATTGAAAGGGCCGTCGTTGCCTGTGCAGATTGCTCGGGAGATTCAATTTTCCCCGCTTTTTGCTTCTGCTTTTTTGAGTGAGTTGAAGGGGGAGGGGAAGATTAAGATGAGTAACATGAGGGTGGGGAGTTCTCCGTTGTATTTTTTACCAGGGCAAGAGGCAATGCTGGAGAAGTCTGTTGCGTATTTGAATCAGAGGGAGAAGGAGGCGTTTCAGAAATTAAAGGCAGAACAGGTTTTGGAGGATTCAGCGCAGGACCCTGTCATGAGGGTTGCTTTGAGGGCTATAAAAGATTTTGCTGTGCCTGTAAAGATTAGAATTGACGGAGAGTCAAAGTTGTTTTGGAAGCATTTTAATTTGGATGATGAGGAAGTTGCTAAGTTGGGTGGTAAGTCTGGGAAAAAAGGTGCTCTCCCGCCCAGCCCTAAAATTAAGCAAGAAGTTAAGAAAGAGGTTAAGCAAGAGGTGAGGATGAGTGAGAAACAGGAGTTATTGTTGGAAGAGGAAAAAAGGCCGTTGGCTGAGAAGAAGAAGGCGAAGGTTAAGGAGAGTGAGTTTGCGATTGGTGTGAAGGATATTTTGACTGCTAAAGATATTGAGATTTTGCATGTTGTTACGGAGAAGAAGAAGGAGTTTGAGGCTAAGGTTCGGATTGATACGATGTTTGGAAAGCAGACTTATTATCTTGTTGCGAAGGATAAGAAGTCAGTTACGGATAATGATTTGGTTTTGGCGGAGAAGAAAGGGCGGAATGAGAAACTGCCTGCTGTGTTTATGTCGCCGGGGGAGTTGAATAAGAAAGGAAGGCAGCATTTGGAGCAGTGGGGGAATTTGGTTAAGTTTGAGAAGTTGAGGTTCTGATTAGTTCTCTAGCAAGCGTAGCTAGTTCATCCTTTGTTTTTATAACTTCAACATAGGTTACTTCAGAATAATTCATAACTTTGTCTCCTGTTCTGATTGTTTGGGGATCCTTGCCAGGATATTTTCTTAATCCGCTTGGTGCATACGAGAATGCCCTTACTCTTTCATGTTCTTCTCCTCATCTTTCTCCGTAATCTTCGAAGATTCCTTTGTGGATTTCTGTAGTCATAAGCCCTGGCTTTTCTGATCCTTTGTTTTTTTCTACTCGCGCAACAAAGAAGACAAGATCTCATTCTTTGACGTTTGCTCTTTCGAAGTCTTTTGGTTCTATGGTTTTGTGGATTATTTTATATTTTTAAGTCTTGTGTTCAATGAAAAACCTTAAAAACACTCATTTTCACATCACGGTATGGGACGCATAAAACCACTTATGGTCAAGAAAGCTGCAGCAGAACTTTTTTCCAGTGTAGATGGATTTAGCGAGGATTTTGATAAAAACAAAAAACTTTTAAAAGACACGATGCCTTCTAAAACTATAAGAAACAAGGTTGCTGGTGGGATTGTTGGGCTGGCAAAGAAGAAACGACTGAAAGAACATGGAAAACAATCAGACCGAGAATAAGGAAAGAGAGAATAAAAATGAGGGGAAGAAGGAGAATGAGAATGTTGTGTTTATTGGTTCTAAGCCGTTGGTGAATTATATCAGAGGTGTGATTATTCAGTTTATTAAGAAAGAGGCGCCAGAGGTCACGATAAAGTCAAGGGGGAAGTTTATTTCTAAGGCAGTTGATGTTGCGGAGGTTGCTAAAAGGTCGCTTGAAGAGAAGAAGGCCTATATCAAGGATGTGAAGATTGCTAGCGAAAGTTTTGAGACAGATGGGAAGAAGACTAATATATCTACAATGGATATTGTTTTAGCGCTAAGATGAGTTTGTTTGTTAAAGTCCCGCAAGAAATCCCGTTGCTTTAGCTGTGGGATGAATTGCGGCAATCTTTTTCTATTTTGATTAATATAAAAAAATGAGCGACGACTCGCTCACTGTATCTACAAACATAGTGAGAACTGACTTGTTCTAAAT
>JAHITZ010000037.1 GCA_018817405.1 Nanobdellota archaeon | reverse complement strand
TATTGATCTACTAAGACAGTGTGCTAGTCGGCAATGAATTAGGATTTAGTTTCAATATCTCTTACTTATCCTCAAATAATTTTTCTAATTGTTTCTTGATAATAATTTTTGTTGTCACGGTAACATAATTATGATTAAGCACACTGATTTTAGAAAATAGTAAACTTTAAATGTCCTGAAATTCTTAATTTTATATGGAAATTGGTGTTGTAAGCAACTACTTTGACCATGTTGGCGTTGCAGCCATAAAGCTGGCTAAAGGTTTGAAAGTTGGAGATAAAATCCAAGTAAAAGGTGGAGAAATAGAGTTTGAGCAGGCAGTTGGAAGCATGCAGATAAACAGAGTTGAAGTCAAGTCTGCGAAGAAAGGCGACGAGATTGGCATCAAGGTAGACCAGAAAGTTAGAAAGGGCTATAAGGTTTTTAAGATTTAGTTAGTTTGTTTTTTTAAATAGAAAGGTTTAATATACAAAAGCTAGTTCTCATGTTTTATTAGAAAGACTGTAATAAACAACAAATTCAAATACCATGGTTCTTGATAATATTATTAAACAATTTTTGGAGGAGTAGAGTTGTGGGCAATGAACTATGCAATTTTGATGTTGTAACAAAAAATAACTGTGTACTACAAACGCTAACCAAAATCCCCCAGAGATTGCTTTTTGAAAAACGTAAGGTTTAAAAACCTACAAAAATAAAGTTAGACATCAAGACAAAATGGCAAAAACAAAACCAGTTATTAACGTTGCATTTGTAGGTCACGTAGACCACGGAAAGAGTACCACAATCGGGCACTTGATGTTTAAGTGTGGAAACCTTCCGCAGCAAAAGCTGGATAAACTGAAAGCTGAAGCTCAGAAACATGGAAAGCCGGGTTTTGAATTTGCTTATTACATGGATAGATTTAAGGAAGAGAGGGAAAGAGGAGTTACAATTGATCTTTCTTATGAAAAACTTATCACTCAGAAATTTGAGGTCACAATTATTGACGCTCCAGGGCACAGAGACTTTGTAAAGAATATGATTACTGGTGCTTCACAAGCAGATTCCGCATTTTTGGTTGTTGCAGCAAAAGAAGGCGTTCAACCACAGACAAAAGAGCACTTGTGGCTTTTGAAAACAATGGGTGTTGCTGATATTGCTGTTTTAGTTAATAAGATGGATACTGTTGAATATAAAGAAGATGCTTATGAAAAAGTTAAGAAGAACTTGTCAGAATTGCTTGCTACAGCAGGTTATAAGCCAGATGAGATGAACTTTATCCCGTGTTCTGGTTTTCAAGGGGAAAATCTTGATAAAAAGTCTGATAAAATGCCTTGGTATAAAGGTCCTGCTGTTCTTGAACAATTTGACTTGTTTAAATTGCCTGAAAAACCAACAGAGCTTCCGTTGAGAATGCCAATTCAAGATGCTTATGAAATTAAGGGCATTGGTACTGTTCCAGTTGGAAAGATTGAAACTGGTGTTATGAAACCCGGTCAAAAGATTATTGTCTTGCCAGGAAGAACTGGAAGAGGTATTCAAGGAGAAGTTAAGACTATTGAAATGCACCATGAAGTACTTACAATGGCAGAGCCAGGGGATAATGTTGGTGTTAACTTGAGGGGGATTGGAAAGAAGGATGTTGCAAGAGGAGATGTTATTTGTGATGCTGCAAATCCACCTGAAGTAGTTGAAGAGTTTACTGCACAGATTGCAGTTATTAATCACCAAACAGTTATTGCAAAAGGTTATACTCCTGTATTCCACGTTCATACTGCTCAGGTCCCGTGCCAGTTTGCTGAACTTCTTAGCAAGACTTCACCTGACGGAAAGATTACAGAAAATCCTGACTTTTTAAAAAATGGAGATGTTGCTAAGGTGAAATTCAAGCCAATGGGTAACTTGGTTTTGGAAACTCAGTCAGTTAATCCTCACATGTCTCGTTTTGCAATCAGAGATGCTGGGGCAACTGTTGCAGCTGGTGTTTGTATTGAGTTGAAAGGGAAGAAGTGATTGTTTTCTAAAGGGTCTGATAGATTAAAGAAACGAAAAGAGATGAATTAATATCTAAAGAATTTGAATCTTATCAGACCTGATTTATATTATCTAAATCTCCAATTATAATTTCAAAGGCATAAAAAATTCTGTCTTCGTCGAGTTTTGTTTCTCCGATCTTGCGGACTGAGAAGCCGTTTTCCGTCGCTAGACTATTCATTTCTTCGATGGCACCAAACTTTGCCTGACAAATGTAGATTCTTCCTTTTTTCTTTAGATGCCTTTTGACCTCCTTGAAGAAAGTTTTGTGAACTTCTAGGTTGGCACCCCATACTGTTTTCTCCAAAAAATCCGAAGCCGTATGTGGGGTGAAAGGAGGATTCATGGTGATTACATCAAATTTCTCTTTTACTTCTAAGGCGGCAAACATATTGGAAACTCGAGCATCAAGGATTTTTTCCACATGGTGCACTATGGTGTTTTCTTTAACACATTTGATTTCTTCTGGATTTATGTCTAAGGCAACCACCTTTTTTGCTCCTTTAATCGCTGAGAATATCGCAATAACTCCAGAACCAGTACATACGTCTAGAACTTCTTCTCCAGGATTAATTTTGTAATTTTTAATTAAGGCCTGGCTATCCCATGACGGCCAAAAAACCGTTGGTAAACCCATGAACATTTTACCCAAGTATTCAACCTTTGTGCCATTTGGTGTGGCTCTAAATTTTTCTTGTAGCTGTCTTTGTATGTTATAGATCCTCTGCATTTTTTGAGCTTCTAACATAATAGCTACAATGGGGAGATGTTTATAATTTTATTGAAGAATCAGGCTTTCTTAAACTTTGTAATCTCTGGGAGCATGTCGGCGTGGCCGAGAAGGGTTGCTCTGCAACAGTATCTTTCCAAACCTAACTCATCTAAAACTTTGCCAGCATCTTCGCCTGAGTCTATTCGCTTCTTATACTCTTCCCAAAGGTGGCCGATTGGCTTGCCGCAACCCATGCATCTTACTGGGATTATCATAGTAATAACTTGGGAAATTGGTTTAAAAAGATTTGTATTTGTTCAGTATCTCCGCACAAGAATAAAAATTGCAGATTTATTTTTTGCAACAAATAATCAATTTCGTGCGGAAAAAATTCAACACGAAAATTGCACGAAATTAAACCAGTTGGGTGGGTTGGGTGGGGCAAAAAATAAATCTGAAAAGCCTATGCGGAGATACTGTTGTTCCTATACTCGCTTCGCTCGCCAGCTTTTAACACATGCCTGTTTCATCGACTCCTCCTTCTCGTCGATTCCGCAGTTATTCACAACGCTCATTAATTAAACAAACCCAATTAAATGGATTTAGAATAAGATAATTTTGTATCGAGGTTGAAGATATAAATTCTTTTCTATTTTAATTATTTCTTCTGCCATTTACTCAATGTTGTTTGGTCTTTTGAGAATTTTCTGTGCAGGCTTCTGCCGAAGTAATAAACAGAACCGAAAACTACAATTCCTGGAACTAAATAGATTCCTAAACTTGGGACTAACAAAGAAGTTCCTAATGCTCCTATTGTTCCGGCTCCGACTGATTCCAGGACATTGATAGCATCGGATACAGATTTTTCAACTCCTTTTGCTGTCGGGTCGATTTGAATTATCAGCTTTCCGTTTTTGAAGATTCTTAATTTTCTATCTTCCTCTGAAACCAAGACAGAAAGATTGTTATTGCGTGACGCACTTAGAGCTGCACTGTGGCGAGTTCCAAAATTTTTGAAAACTCTTTTTCTTCCTAAAATTAAAGCGCCGTAAGAAAGCATTTTTCCATTTTTACCAATTACGACTGCTCCGTCCATCAATGCCAAGGACTCTAAAAGTTTTGGGTTGTTAGCAACATTGAAAGAATTTACTGATTGTTCAACCAGTGGGGTGTGTTTTACATCTCCGACAACAAACAATGCTCCTTCTCTTCTTTTTGCTATTTTCAAACCAACTTGAATTAGTGATTCTTGAAGTTCTTTAGAAATATCGTCTGTCATAAATACAAAAAGCTGCTTTTCTTTATATATCTTGTGTATGAATTTAGGAAATTGAAGTGGATTAAATTAAAATTAAAAGTGGAAATTAGTTATTCTCATAGTATTGTGATTATAATGATTCAGATACTATGGTTTTACATAATAATATTACCCCTCTATTTTTTAAGGTTGGAAGAAGTAGGCAAATGATTAAGCAATTTAGACACCAAGAATTCTGACAAATAAATTCTTGGCTGCGTTCAAGAATCTATGATTCTTGACGACCCGAGGCACACCACAGACTTTAGTCCGAGGGTTCTTGACATGTTGTAACGAAAACGAATTAATAAATATATATTAGTATAGGGAATTAATTGGACAATTTTTGGGGTTAATCGTTAGAGAGGTTGGCAATTAGAGAATCACCCAACTTTCCGGTAATTTCCATTTGTGAATCTGACTTCATTGCAATCTTTAAGCGTGCCTTCCTTTAGTTTACCGCAGACTGAGAATGTTAGGTTCTTGCTCCTTATGTGGTTTAGTAGTTTGTCTATTTCTTCGACAGCTTTTGTATCGTCTTTGCCTAGAAGCTTGCAAGTGGACATTATTTTTGGGCCGAGCTCTTTTGGGAGTTTTATCTTTGCGGCTCGCTTGCCTTTGACGTATTGTGAAATTGCGGCTCTAGAAACTCCGAGTATGTTTCCGACCCTTTCATAGGATGCATCGAAATCTTCGATCAAACACCTAGCTATCCGGCTTCTTATAGCAGGAATAACATACCAGACCTCGATTTCTTGTGGTAAGTAGTACATGGTGTTAACAGGTGTTAAAGAATATATAAATGTTGCGTTAACAGGGTTGATGTTTTAGAGAACTCTGAAGTTTTCATAGGTTAGGTCAAAACCATAGATCTCTTTGAATTTGCCTGCGAATTCTTCATTGGTGTCTTTTTCTTTTAGTATTTTGAGCAAAGCGAGGAGTTTTTTCTTGCCGTGTGTTTCTACAAGGAATTCAACAGCGAAGCCTGATTCTTCGTACACTCCTTCTACTGCTCTTGCTTCGTAAAAATATAGGAAGTTTGTTAGTTTCTCTAGTCTTTTTCTTTGTTTCAGCTGTCCTGAAAGATAAATAGCTAGCCCTTCCCAGAGCCATTTTGGTTTTCCACTAACTCCTGAAAATACTTTTGTAAATGAATGAGCTAGTTCGTGCTTTATCGTATTTGCATACTCTTCATCTGAATATTTGTGGCAGCTTTCTTTTTCATAGTTATCTTTGTCTAAAATATAAACATCTATTCCACCAATCCAACCGACGTTCCAATCTGCTGTTTCTTCTTTTCTTATTGTGTTGATTGTTTTTCTGTCTCTAATTAAATATATGTTTGGGCGGTTTCTTTTCCAATTTAGTTCGAAGAATTCATCTAGTTCTTTCATTGCTTTTTCGTAAACTTCTTCTAAGAATTTATCTTCTTCTGATTTTATTTTTAGGATCATCTTAAGTTTTTTGTATTCTCTTGACTGCGCGTTTGACTCTCTGTGAATGCTCTTTCCAGTCTTTAAAAGATTTTATTCCGACATCCCATGAATCAAGACCGATCCCTAAAATATAATTTTGTTGATAGAAAGAACTTCGTGTTGGTAAAAAATAAAGAGAATTTTTTGTTGCGTCTGCTAACATCCATGATTTGCTTATGTAAACTTCTGCAACGCAATGTCCTCTGTTATGCGGGTTAATTTTATCAATTCCTTCTATGTACTTTGTTGGGATGTTTGATGCCCGTGCTAATGTGACAAAGATTACTGCAATATCGTGACAACCTGTGTGCCATCCATCTTTGATTATTTTAGAAGCTGAACGTTTGGCAAAAATCTTTATTGTGTTTTGGTTCTTTGGTGCGTTCTTTATGTTTTTATTGATCCATAGAAATATTGATCGTACCTTTTCAAACTCATTACCTGTAAATTTTTTTGCTATCGCTTTTATTTCTTTAGTTATTTTGCTTTGTTTTCCTTCTTGTAGCCATTTTTTTTCTTTTGATGTGGCCATCATTCACAATTCCCTAACTCTTTAAGCTCGTTTAAAGTCTTAAAGCCATAGTTGATCTTGGCCTCTGAGTTCGGGATGTACCAGGCTGGCAACTCTCTGATGTTTGGGCAGAGTTCCTTGTCTTTGCCGCAATCAACTTTTGATATCATGTCAAACGAAACTCCAAACTCTTCTTCCTGGCGAGCACAATCTGCGCAGTATTCGGAGGTGTAGAACTCTGCGCCTTGATCTTGCAGACATTGTGCGACCACGGCTTGCTCGCTTTCTCCTGTGAAATAGCCTGTTATGATTGAAAACCAGTTTGTAAACATGTAAAGTCCTGTGATTAATGCTACTAAGATTACAAAGGTAATGAGGACTTGGAACTTCTTTTGCATGAATAAGGTAGTTAGCAAAACTTTATAAAACTATTTTCCTTGGGTAGTGGATGATATTGGTATGGATTATTGGCATAATTGTGGTTCTAGTTGTATTAGCATTTATCTATTATCACAACAAATTTGTTGTACTTGGGAATAGGATAGATAACTCATTGAGTCAGATTGATGTTCAGTTAAGAAAGAGGGCTGATCTTGTGCCTAATTTGGTGAAGACTGTGAAGGGCTACGCGAAGCATGAGAAAGGCATTATGAAAAATGTTACGGATGCAAGGAAGGCGTTTCTGGGGGCTAAGGATATGAAGGGCAAGGTTAAGGCGGGAAATATGATGCAAGAAGCTTTGAAGAGTATTTTTGCAATTGCTGAGAATTATCCGCAATTGAAAGCTAATGAGAATTTCTTGCACCTACAGCAAGAACTAAGTGCGATTGAAGATAAGGTTGCTTATTCAAGGCAGTATTACAATGACTCTATTTTGAGTTATAACAATGCAACAAAGGTCTTCCCTGGTGTTGTGTTTGCTGGGATGTATGGAGCTAAGGAGAAAGAGTATCTGAAGATTCCGACTGAGGCGAAGGCTGTGCCAAAGGTTGATTTCTAAATTTTAAGGAGTTATTTTATGGTTGACGATAAAAGTTCATGTGGGGAATCAAGGCTAAGCAGGTTCTATGATTTTATGACTGAAAGGATTGATTGTAGTTATGAGGGTTCTTCTGGCAGGGTACTGTATGAAAGAACCAGGGCAGGGATTTGGACAGATAGGGCCTTGGTTGGGACTGTGGTGGGGACTCTTGTCGGATCTGTGATTTATTTTGCTGTGACGAATGGTTAATCTCCACCACCATTGTTTTTAAAAAAGGCTCTTTGTTTGTGTGTTTCTAAAAAAGAGCGAATCCTACGGATTCTCACTAGCTCTTTTGCGGAGCAAAAAAACTAGAGGAAAATGGCTGGAATATTTGGAGTAAGTTCAAATGAAGATTGTGTGAAAGATTTATTTTTGGGGACTTTTTACCTTCAGCATCGGGCGCAGGATTATTGCGGTCTGGCTTGTTCTGACGGGAAGACATTTAGTGCTTATGACACGCACCGGGGGTTGATGCGGCAGCAGTTTCCTAAAAAAGTATTGAAGGATCTAAAGGGAAATTTTGGCATTGGCTGTGTTACCGGAGACAGGCAGCCGGTTTCTGTGCTTGGTAAGGCAGGGGCATTTATTGTTGCTTATGATGGGAATATAATTAATCATGACGAATTAAGAGACGCACTTCTTATGAAGGGCATTGGTTTTACCGGGTTTATCGGGGAGGGAGAAGTTCACGACAGTGCTGTGATTGCGAAAATAATTTCTAGTGAATCAACTTTTGAAAGGGGTATTGAAAGTTTGGCGAAAATTATGAAAGGTGATTTTGCACTTGTTGCGCTGACGAAAACAGGGGTTTATGCAGCTAGAGGGTGGGGGAGAAAACATTTGATTTTAGGGAAGAAAAACGGATCCTACGCTGTTTCTTCTGAGAGCAATTCTTTTCCAAACACGGGTTTTGAAATAATGAGAGATATTGAACCCGGAGAAATTGTTTTGATAAATGAAGAAGGGGTTAATCACGTTGGCAGACTTGACTTGAATCCGAAAAAGTACTGTTCTTTTGAGTGGATTTACACTGCGCATCCGGCTTCTGTTATTGAAGGCAAGAGTGTGGCAGAGGTGAGGATAAATCTCGGAAAGGCGCTTGCAAGGCGGTATCCTGTCGCGGCTGATTTGGTTTCACCTGTTCCGAATTCTGGGAGGTGGCATGCTCTTGGTTTTTCCATGGCTTCTGGGATTCCACATATAGAAGTTTTTGTGAGGTATGATTATTCTGACAGGAGTTATACGCCGGGGCAGCAGCCGGATAGGGATGTTGAAGCAAGGACGAAATTAATTCCAATTAAAGAAGTTATAAAAGGAAAAATAATTGTTTTGGTTGATGACAGCATTGTTCGGGGGACGCAGATGTTGACCAGGGTTAGGGTATTGAAAGAGATGGGGGCGAAGGAAGTTCATGCCAGGATTGCTTGTCCTCCGTTGGTGGCTGCTTGTCATTTTGGTAAAACCACGAGATGTAATGACGAATGTATTGCTAGGAGAATGCCGATTAAAGAGATACAAGAGAGTATGGGTTTGGATAGTTTGGGTTATGCGACTGTTGAAGATTTGGAGGAGGCGACTGGATTGCCGCGGGAGAAGCTTTGTTTGGATTGCTGGGAACCTTAGTTTTGAATAATTTTTTAAATTGTGTTTGTTAGAGAAACTTATGAAACTACTTTTAATTGGGCCGCAGGCATCAGGGAAGGGAACCCAGGCAAAACTTCTTGCTGAAAAACTTGGTGTGCCTCACATTTCTACAGGAGATTTATTGCGGGCACAAACTGGGGAAATACGAAAGGAAATTGATTCTTACATTGTCTCTGGGAATTTGTACCCTAATGAAAAGATGTTGAAAATTTTGAAGGAAAGGTTTGAAAGAGAGGATTGTAATGAAGGATATATCTTGGATGGTTTCCCAAGGAATTTGAAACAGGCCGAAATGCTGGATGAAATAACTAAGATTGATAAGGTGATTGAGATTGACATATCTGATGAAGAGGCTGTTAGGCGACTTGGTGGGAGGGTTTCGTGTGAGAATTGTGATGAGGGTTATAATTTGGTAACGATTCCTCCGAAAGATCCGGATAAGTGCGATAAATGTGGTGGTGGACTTGTGATAAGGGATGATGATAAAGAGGACGCGATAAGAAAGAGGCTTGGGATCTATCATGGAGATACAGAGCCTATCTTGGCGAGATATGGGCTTGTGAAGATTAATGGCGAGCAGAGTATTGAGAAGGTTCAGGAAGAAATAGTGGAATCTTTGGGCGTATAACATCGCAACTAAACGAAGTGCGAACGCAGTGAGTATTTGGGTAGAGAGACCTACAAGGTTTCGGAACCGTTAAATTCCTGTTAGTTACGTCTGCAAGACCGAGAGATAGTGCAACGATTTTCACGAAGTGAAAAATCTCGAAGAGTTTAGTTTAAGTTTAGACCAATCCGAGCCAAAGGCGAGACTAAATGTCCGAAAGGACTAGGGAATTCCAAGATTTTTTGTTTCTTTTTTCTAAAAAAGAAGATAGAAATAATCTTTTTTGGAGGGGATTTATGTATTACAATTATAATTCAAACTCATCAATAAAGTTTATAATTGCAGAATATTTTTCTAAGTATCTATATCCTTTTTTTGTTAAGGTTATCTGCTTGTTTTTCCCAGAAGTTTCCTTAATAAATTCTTTTTCTAATAGTTCTAAATAGTATTCCTTAAACCTAGAAGAGGAAACGTTAGACCGTCTTAATAAAGGAGTTGGCTTTATTGAATGATTATTTTGGATTATCTTCAAAATGTCTTTAATTATTTCTAATTTGTTTCTTTTTGCCATTTTAACCTATTCTCCTGATAACTTTATAGAGAATTGATAAAAATATTCCTAAAGAAATTAAGTAAATAAATAATTGGAATGTTTGCAGATAATTTGGAATTAGAATATCTATGATATTAAAAATCCAAAATACAAAAAGCAATAAGTATATTATATAAAGGTGGTGTGATTTCTTTTTCTTTGATTGCCTATGGGATTTATAAAATATAAATGCAATGAAAACAAAAAGTAAAAGATTTATTAAAAGGTAAACAAACTGATTTCTGAATAAGATAATTATTATTGCTATCGCAAAAGCCATTAAGTGAAACAGATAAACTATTGATTTTGATTTCCATTTTTTCCACATTACACTATAGATAAGATAAAATATAGCCATTGAACTAAAATACATAAAAATGAAAAGGGTTATATTTCCAAAAATAGGAAGAAGTGCTCTTATTTCTCCAGCATCAAAATAAAATAAAATAATTTTTATAAAAGACCTAAAAAAATAAGCAAGTGCAAAAAATAAGAATGATTGTCTAAAATATTTTATCCCTTTATGAGAACTTAGTTTATACAACTCTCTTGTTCCAAAATAAATCATTAAACTGCAAAGTATTATTACAAAAGAGTAAATTATTTCTATTCCAATGCTTGAGCTCATTAATTTTCCAAGTCCCTGTCCAAGACCCTGCCCCACAGCTCTTCCAGTCATAGATACCATTTTAATATAAGGTAAGAGATATTTAAATACTTTTAAAGGAAATGGATTTTAAGTCCATCTTGTTTATAAAAAAACTTGATTTTAACTAATTAATTAAATTATGGGAGGTAAAATAAAAATGAAAAACAAAAAAAACATGAACAAAGCTTTTGTGAGTCTGGGGATTCTAGGAGTTGTTGCTCTTTTGGGAATGAGTATGGTCTTTGCATATCAAGGAGACCCAAATACGAAAGGACCAGATTATTCTGAAGAAAGACATGAAGCCATGGAACAAGCTTTTGACAATTTGGATTACGATGCTTGGGTTGCTTTAATGAGTGAATCTGGTAGAAGTCCACGAGTTTTGACAATTGTTACAGAGGATAATTTTGCAACATTTGCAGAAGCCCATGGAGCAATGGAAAATGGAGATATGGACCTTACTCAAGAATTAAGAGCTGAACTTGGCTTAAATAATGGAATTGGTCCTAAAGACGGAAATGGTTTCGGAAGCGGAAAAGGAATGAAGCAAGGTTCAATGCAAGGCTCTGGAATGAGGGGTCAACACAACAATCTTCGTTTATAATAAATATAATTTATTCTTTTTTTTAATCTATAAATGGACGTTAAGTCCACAAAACATTTAAATAGTAAAAAATATTAAGAACATATGAAAAAGGTGATGTTATTTTTGTTTGTAGGAATTTTTCTTGTTGGCTTTGTAATTGCGCAAGGGCAAGGAACTGGTCAGGAGGATGGAACTGGAACTCAAAATCCAGAAGCGATAAATCAACAAACACAAAACCAAAATAGAATTCAAGTTCAAGATGGCACACATGTTGGTGAAGGTGGACAGCAAATGATGATTCAAGAACAAGCGAATAATCAAATACAATTGAAAGTTAATGGTGTTTCTGCAAATTGTGGTCTTAATTTAACACAAAAACAAGTTCAAAATAAAACAAGATTAGAAACAAAATTAAGTAATGGAAGAAATGCAGAAATTAAAGTTATGCCAAACACTGCATCTGAAAGAGCATTAGAAAAATTGAGATTAAAAAATTGTGTTGAAGAAGAAGGATGTTCTATTGAATTAAAAGAAGTTGGTCAAGGTGAACAAGCAAAACTTGCTTATGAAATTAATACTCAAAAACAATCAAAAGTTTTTGGATTATTTGGAGCAAGGATGCAAGTTCAGGCACAAGTAGATGCTGAGTCTGGAGAGATTGTTAGAGTAAAGAAACCTTGGTGGGCTTTTTTAGCTAGTGAACCAGCAGAAGAATAATTATTTTTTTGATGGTGGTTGGTTTTGATGCTTATTGGCAATTTTGTGACATCCTCCCAGCCCTAAAGGGTTGACGCGAAGCGTCAATTCCTCACTTCGTTCGGAACTGGGCGTCCTTTCGTTTTACGCGTGGTGCATCTGTTGATTTTCGACGTAATCATAAGCCCGCTAAAATCACTATTCC
>JAHITZ010000036.1 GCA_018817405.1 Nanobdellota archaeon | reverse complement strand
GGGCGTCCGATGAGACCTATTAACATTTTATTTGAAAAATACCAAACTTTAAATACCTTCTTCAAACAGTTTTTTTATGGAAAAAAGAAATAACACCTTGAAAAAATGGATTGTAACAGCTATAGCTCTAACAGGCATTAGTGCAAGTGTTGTGATTAAACATTTTCAAAATGAAGACACCTTGTGGGTTAAAAAACAGAAAAGCTCTTTGATGGAATCAGTTACAAGAAAGATTGAAAACCCGGAATATCTTCAAGTTCAAAACATTTTATATGAAACTTCAAATGATAGACTGATTTCAAAAGAAGAAGTTCAGGAAATTAGAAGAATTTTTAACCTACCTGAAAACGAAGCAAGAAATTTAGCAGAAGCTCAGTCTGATTTGTATGGCTTTTTGAGAACTCATTTTGAATCAGGTGTTGATTTTAAGAAACTAACCGACAGAAAACTAATGGACAACCTTGATGAACTAAGCAAAAAGTATGCAAAAAACTCAACAGTTATTTCTAAGGATTCCTTAGACAACGCGATTTCAGAGTATATCATTCAAGGTTACAGGGGAAGATATTTTAGTGATGTTGGCCGTTCTGGTTACTCATACGAGAGACCAGCTTATGAATTTATCAGAGATTCTTTTGCGCATAACTTAAACTTTAGGGCTTTTTCCTTGCCTGTTTCTAGCCACGGTTCTGATATTGATTACCAAAAATTTGCTCAGAATGCAGATATTGATGGAGACAAGAAAATTACTGTAAAAGAAACAATAAATCAGATGAAAAGAGAGTTTGCTGGTTTAAAATAATTATGTCTCTACTCTGGCACATTGAGGGAAGCCATCTTGGTCAGGGTTACAAACTTCTCCAGCATTGCAACAAAGAGCTGCTTCTTCATAAGGTGTGCCTGCTCTTCCAGAACAATAATGCTTAGGATATTAGCAACTATCCTCCTTTGGTACGCATTCATGCTTGCCGCTTATTGTGACACATCTTTGTTGAGAGGTGCAGCAATGGACATCATCGCCTTCTCTCGCGCACGGGTCAGGTCCTGTTCCGGGAGGACACTCTCCATCGTTGTCAACTCCGCAATGTGGCGTTGGTCCTTCCCAGACACACTTGCCGTTGTAATCAACACCATTGATTTTAACTTTGCTTGGACAGCATCTATCTTTGAAAGAACCATCGCAGAAAAGCCCGCCCACATAGGGGTCCTTATCCTCGCATTCATCCTCATCATCATCACACCAAACAAGATCTCTCCCCCCAGGCCATGCAGTACTTCCACAACTCTGAGCATCAAGACAACAACTGTGATGGTCCCCATCAGCACTTGTACAACACTTCTGACCATTATCGTTACAGCACTGTGGGGGACTTGGACAAGAAATTGAATTACTGCCAAACATGTTTTGACATGTTCTTTCAATACAAACTCCGTTTTTGCAGAATCCGTTTTCCGGAGGATTACAAGAAGGACCTGTTAAAGGCAAATGCTTGCATTCACAATCACCTGTCTTAGATTTCTGAGTTGTAGGCGGAGCCCCAATCCCCAAAACCCTACCAGTAGTCCTAAACTTACCAAAAAAAGAAAGCAACCAAGAAGACCCCCCACCAGAAGTAGGCGTTTCAGGAGGAACACAAGTATCCAAAGTACACGGATTACCATCATCACAACCTATTGAATCTGGCCCAAAAAAAACATCTCTTCCAAGTCCAAGTATCAATATACCAAATAAAATCACGATGGCGACAACAATAATGGTGATACTCTTTTTCTTATCCACCCAAAAACTAGGAAAAAACTTTATTTAAACATTCCTAAATTTTTCTTCTTTCTTCAACAACCTCTGGTCGCTAGCAAAATGATCCCGCCGAGATTTGAACTCGGGACCTCTGGCTTTCCTATCCGGAAATCACACACGCTCTAACGAACGTCCGTCTTATAAGACCAGCGCTCTAAACCAGGCTGAGCTACAGGATCCTGTATCTAAAAAAACAAATTCTACACTTATTTAAACTTTCACTTCTTGCAGGCGTTGTCCTGACTAATAAGACTTTGGTGATTTCGTTTTCCCACTTCGTAGGAAACCAAGGTTTCCTGACAAGTCACTTTCCTTTACAATACTGCTCATGGCTGATATTCGACTGTCGTCGAAAACCTACCCTTGCCACCCCCTTTGCCCAGCCCCAAATTTAGTGAAACCACACTACTCCGGACAACGCCCTTCTTGCACAAATAAGAAATTATCAAACTCTTCTTTTACAAATTGCCAAAGCAGTAGAACCGTCGTCTGAGGGGAAAACATCTACTTGGTCAAAGTGCATATTAAGATAAGTTGTCAAATCATCTTTGTCATGTTTATATGACACAGCCACAATAATTTCATCACCTTTCTTAAACTCAACACTTTTATCGCGTAGATTTACAGTTTTATCTTTTTTCAATGTATGAAAATACTCAACTCTAGAATTCTGAAACCTCGCCCCGAATTCAATAGCTTTCATCTCAAAACCAATCTGAAGAGGAATATGGTTGAAAAAAGAATCCATTCTTAATTTCTTTTCATCGTTTATTTTGCTTATCCATTTTTCCCATTTTTCATTACCAATTCCTGTGACTATAACAAGAACGTCTCCTTTCCTCATGCTGCTTCGAATTTGATAAAGAATATCATGTATTTCAAAATTCCCAAGCGTATAACCAAGTAATAAAAATAAATTTCTGTCCTTCTTCTCCCTTCTCAATAAAGGGGTGATATTTTGTAAGTTTTCAAAATCTGAAATGTTCCATTTTGATTCTATGATTTCTTTTACATTTATTTTAGAAACAGTCTTGATAGCTTTCTGAACCATATATCCACTAATATCTATTGGACAATATCTCACAGAGTTAGTGTTAAGCATCTTTTTAATTAGAAAAGCAGTCTTTTTCCCGTCACCACATCCTAAGTCAACAATGTTTATTGCTCCTGATTTTATCTCTTTTTTTATCATGTCTGAATAATTGCTTAATAAATCGTATTCAATGCTCGTAGCATCATATTCCTCAGATTCTTCCAAGTCAAGATAGGCCTGCGCCTGTTCTGGAGTCAGATACCATAGTTTAGAATCAGCAATGTTCCATACGCGGGTGTTGCCTTTTAGAGAGTAACCTCTCTTAATCAATTCCCTAAAAATTAAGTCATTGATTTTTGCTTCAACCATTAAAAAGAGTCTGATTTCGGATTTAAATATCTTTGCAATTTGTTGTTCACGCAGTTGACAGAGGGTATTTGCCCCATAAGATAACTGTTGAATTTGGTAGATATAGCCAAAATATTTTAGTTAGTAATTGCTTACTGCGTTCGCGTGATTAATACAAACCCTTCTCTGTTAGGGATTAGATAACAGCCAATATTTATCTGCTTCACTCGCCCGAATAATCCTATTTTATGTCAAGATGCTTGCGAAAACTCCACACTTAATTGTGGAGTTAGCATCTTGAGCATCCAAAAAACGAGTGCCATCAGACCGCACATTTTAAGGTGCGGTGGCGCATCGTTTTTCTGATAATTAATTCTTTGTTCACTTAAGGTTGAGAGGGGTTATTGTGTGCTTTTTTTGAGAAGACATTGTATGTTTTATATTTTTAACAGAAATAAATTTTGAAATAAAAATCTGTAAATTAAATCTTTTAGTAGGATACCAGGATATGTTCGGTAAATCTACAAGACAGAGTTATTAATCATTAAGAGGTTTAAACAAGACCGCAACAGATTTATACGTAAAATTGTAATTATGGTAGAGAAAAGGAAAAGGAGGTGAGATTTAGAAATGGCTAAAAGGAAAGCAAAAAAGAAGGATGTTAAGAAAACTGTAAAGAGAAAAAAAATTGTAAGGAAAACTGTGGCTTCAAAAAAGGAAGGTAGAAAGGGAGGCAGCATGGCGCTTGCGATTGTCGCCTTGATATTGAATGTGTTGATTCTTCCTGGTTTGGGAAGCTTGATTGGCGGCAAAATAAGAGTGGGAATCTGGCAGATTGTGCTGGCAATTGTAGGATTTATTCTGTCATCTGTTTTGATAGGAGTTCCTATTTTAATTGTAGCTTGGATTTGGGGAATTGTAACCGGTGTAAGATTGGTACAAGAAGCTAATTAATTTTTATTTTTTATTATTGCTTTGCGGAAATTTCTAGTTGTTTTTGTAGAAGGGGAAGATTTAAAAGTGAAATTTTATTTGGATGGGCAAGCCCCTATAGTCTAGCGGTTAAGGACACGGCCCTTTCGCGGCCGAAACCCGGGTTCGAATCCCGGTAGGGGCATTATAGTATTTTGTGATGTTAAAGGAGTGGTTGTGCAGAATCGGCGTATGAAGTATTTAACTTCAGCCGATTTAACCCAACCATGAAGATAGATCCATACAAACACAAAGAGAAATACTTTAACTGG
>JAHITZ010000035.1 GCA_018817405.1 Nanobdellota archaeon | reverse complement strand
AGGAGCAGCAAACCAAACCATGATGATTAATGCCTCAGGAACAGGAGCGAACTACACAAATTCCTCAATTGCAGATGGTTCATACACATTCATAGCAACCTGCAACGACACTGCAAACAACTACAACACCAGCGACACTTATAACTTCTTGATTGACACGCTCAACCCAGACATCAACTTCACAAACCCAACCCCAAGTAATGATTCGACACAATCTAATACAGACATTTATGTAAACGTCACATCATCAGACACAAGCGACCATTATTCCTTTATTGATTTTGACGATTCTTTGGTTGGTTGGTGGAGAATGGACGACACTAATTCTAGCGGAGACCCAATAGACCTATCAAGTTACTCAAACAACGGAACTGCCTTTGGAAATGCTGTTCAAACCGATTTAGGATATTGGGGAAAAGGATTTGAGTTTGATGGCGACGGAGATTACATTGAAGTTCCTGGATTGGACAATTCTTTTAGTTCAAGCTTCACAGTTTCAGGATGGATAAAAACAGGAGATAAGACTACAAGTCCCACAATAATCTCTGACTACTACTTTGATAATAGCGACATTCCTACCTATTACTATGGCTGGGAATTATTGGTATCAAGCAGTAAATTTACAGCAATTATTGGGGATAAAGACGCAGAGACAAGCTATAGCCATTCTACTGACATAAATGATAGTAGTTGGCATCATTTTGTAGCAGTCTTTGGCTCTGGTGGAGGTTTACCAAAACTTTATGTAGATGATGTTGCTTCTAATCCAGACATAGGTCCTAATTCTATAAGTTCTAATGCCGGGAGAAAATTCAGAATAGCAGATCAGCGATTAGCTACTGGTTCTGGTAATCAGATTGATGCAATGATAGATGAAATCCTTATCTTTAACAGGACTTTGACTGCTGCAGAAATCTCTGCATTGTACAATGCTTCTGCAAACCAGTATGAAAATAACTTTACTAATCTTGATTATGATACTCACGAATTTACTGGTTACGCAGTTGATATTGCGGGGAATAAAAATGAAACAGAACAAAGAACAGTTACAATTGATTCAACCCCAACAACCCCCACCCCATCAATAAACTCAACAGACGGAACAAATTCTAGCTCACAGGACTTGAATTGCTTTGACACTTTGGTTGATGCAGACGGAGATGCAATGAATGTAACAGTCAAATGGTATAATAACTCTGTTTTAGTTTTAACTATGGATTACAACAACAGCTATGCGAATAATTCATTCTTCACAGCAACCTTAGATTCTGCGAACACAACCGCCGGGGAAGTTTGGAATTGCTCAATGAGATTATTTGACGGAGCATTTTATAGTGATTGGGGAGCTAGCGGCAATTTAACGATAAATACAGCTCCGGCTATAGTTTTTGTTCAATCAATAGCAAGTATGGACCCTTTAGAAAATACCTTTGTTCCGGTAATATTCACTGCGATAGTCACTGATGCAGATGGCGCTGATAGCATAAACACAACAAGTGTAAAAACAAATTTCACAAGGACTGGCGAAGTACTAAGACAAAACACAACTTGCGCAGAGATAAGCGGACAAAATACTACAACTTCTAAAAATTTCTCATGCACAGTAGATATGTGGTATTTTGATGCAAACGGCAACTGGAATGTCGCAGTATATACAGAAGACCTGCAAGCAAACTCTGCACAAAACACCACAACAACATTCCAATACAACTTGCTAAAAGCAATGGTAATCTCCCCGCCCTCACTTTCATTAACAGTAACCACTGGTGCAATGAATCAAACACCTTCAGAACCTACCTTAATAAACAACACTGGAAATTACAATGTCTCAAATATCTCACTCACAACAATAAATCTTTACGGAGAAACCTATACTTCTTTTTATATTGATGTTGGAAACTTCACTATCGATATAGATACAGGAGGAACTCCTCCAGCAGAATGTGCAGGTGGAACAAGCCTTACAAACGGAACAGCTGTAAACATAACCAACTCTCTCCTTGACAGAGGAAACCACAGCGTAAATGACGGAGTTACAGGACAAGAACAATTCTATTACTGCATTCCAGAAGTTCCTCCAGTACCCACACAGCCATATTCCACCTCTGCTGGCGGCTCGTGGACAATAACAATCCTTGCAGCAGCATTTGTTCTAGGAAATAGAAGGAAGAGGAAGAAATCTAAGAAAAACATACTGGAAATTCTTGAAAAAAGACTCAAGAAACGTAAGATAAGTTTAGACGAATTGACAGCCCTTGAAGAAAAACTAAGAGCAGAATATGGAACAACCATCTCGCAACTATTAACAGAAGCAATAAAAGTCAAACCAGAAATAAAAGTCCCAATAGACATATTCAAACAAGCAATTGGTCCTTCAGAGGCATTATGCAAGTTCTTGAAAGAAAACAAAGGCCTAACTTACCATGAAATCGCCCTCACCTTAAACAGAAACGACAGAACAGTCTGGCTAAACTACAGAAATGCTGTTGGAAAGAAAGAAACAAAAATCAAAGTAAGCAGAAAAACCCTGCACATTCCAGTAAATATCTTCACAGACAGAAGACTCAGTATCTTGGAAACAGCTGTAAATTACCTAAGAGAAAAAGGCCTCAAGAACGCAGAAGTCGCTGAATTACTAAACAAAGACCCCCGAAACATCTGGACTTTGTACTCAAGAGCAGTAAGAAAATTAGGAAAGTAAAAAGAAGCTTTGTCAGGAGTTACGCGATTTCACTAGAATTTGGGGGATTGGTGTGGGATGGCCAGGGCTGGTATCGACGACAGTCGAGTTAGCGGGAAACGAAATCGCGTTTATTTCTGCGACTCCGGACAACGCCCTAAAAACAACAATGTTTAAAAAGAAGAAAGCACATCATACAAAGTGAATTAAAAGAGAGGAAAATGAAAAAACCAATTTATATCGGAATACTGATTTTCTTAATGCTGGTTCTTTTAAGCTACTTTGTTTCTGCAGGTTTTGGTGACTGGATTAAAGGCATTACAGGAAGAGCAACATCAGGAACTGAGGTTGTTAATCTAACAGTGACTGGAGCAAGCGCTGTAACAGTGGTGGTATATAACGCAACCCTAAGTGACGGAACCCCTACAGAAAATGGTCCATTAGGTGTTACATTTACAGTTCAACTTCGTGATACAGATGGGGTTGATGATATTGACGATACAAGTGTTGGAGCAAACTTTTCAAAAACAGGAGAAGAGTTAAGACTTAACACAACCTGTGCAGCTATTTGGGATGAAAATTCCACATATACTCAAAACTTTACATGTAATGTCACGATGTGGTATTTTGATGCTCCAGGAGCATGGATAATAAATGCTTGGGGAAACGATACTGGGAACGGAACAATTATTTATAATACAACAACAACTTATGACTATGAACAACTTCAAGCAATCATAGTTGGTCCAGATACATTAACATGGGACACAATAAGTCCTGGCTTAACCAATCAAACTTCAAACAATGACCCAACATTAATAAACAACACAGGAAATTACAATATCACAAACCTCACAGTGACAGGCGTTAACTTAATGGGTCTAACCGATAACTCTTATTGGATTGATGTTACAAACTTTACAGTGGATATTGAAACTGGTGGAGCTAACCCAGAGTGCCATGTAAATACCACCGATGTAAGTGGAAGAACTCTTTTAAATGAAACAGCAAGAGAAATAATTGGCGCACTGCTAGATAGGGGAAATAATAGTATAAATGACGGCGTCACAGGACAAGAACAATTATATCACTGCATACCTCTTGTTCCTACTACCTCAACACAGCTGTACTCCACACCACAATCGTGGACAATAGCCTTGATATAAAATGAAAAACACAAAACAAATAGTCAGCATAATGGCAGCGATTTTAGCTGTAAGTATTTTTTTACTTGCCACTGTAAACGCCGCAGGAGTTTCTTCCTCTATCTGGGTTGGCAACCCTAAAAGCGTTCAAACCGGAGAAGAAGGAACCCTTAAGTTGACATTACAAAACATGGTTGGAGACGAAGATGTTATTTTCAGAGCTGAAGTTAAAACAGATGATGGAAACATTGTAACAAACACCAACAGCATTGAAAAGGATTACACAGTCCCTATCGGAACAAAAGACACCGAGGTTCTTGTAGAATATAAAATCCCAGAAGATGCTGCTATTGACACTGAATACCTTGTTGTTATATCTTTCAAAGAAATAACTAGTGATATAATTGATGGAGGAGTAACAATTGGAATTGCAATGGATACAACCCTTCCTTTTTTAGTAGTTCCAGAATTATCTGTAGAAGAAGCTCCTCCTGAAAAAGATAAAATATCAACCTCTTTAATCGTGATTATTGCAATAATAGTCATTGTAATTATTCTTGCAATTGTGATAGTGAAGAAAAAGAGAAAATCAGAAAAACGATGAGCCACCACACCTTAAAATGTGCGGTTTGATAGCGCTCGTTTTTTGGATGCTCAAGATGCTAACTCCACACTTAATTGTAGAGTTTTCGCAAGCATCTTAACATAATAGGTGATTAAACAATGTCAAGAACCCTCGGACTAAAGTCCGGGGCGTGTCAGGGTTCTTGATCATGACCGAGAACCAGCACGCTCACTCCGAACTGAAGTAGGGAGCGTGCGCTTCAATGTCCTCGGCATGTCAATTGAGTTAAGCCATTGAGGGATTTCTCCCAGATACAAAAACCACACTTTCTTTTATCAATTTAATAATCTCACTTACTGCAGCATACTCCTTTCTCGCTCTGTTCCTCTTATTTCTAAGGGCCCCAAACAAACCCTCATCAATTCTTGTTATATGAACAAATACTCCAATGGTATTGCCTTCTCCGTCTGGTATTTGATAAGACCTTTGCCTTACCTCATAATCTCTTCCTCCAAAAGTTAATTTTAATCTTGGCCTCCTCATCCTTACACCCTCTTCAGCATGCAATGCAGCACTTAACTGTGGAACCCCTTCTTCCAATATCTTTTCCTCAGGAATCTGTGTCATGTTTACAAATGCAGGCGTAACATACCTAACACTCAACCTATCATCCAAAAAAAGACCGTTAAGCCTGGCAAATACCGGGTTTGTTGCTCCATAAAGCCTAAGCAAAGGTACAAATGCCTTGTTAATCCTTAAGTCTCTATTTATCTCTCTCTGTACATCCAAAACCATCATCAGCCTCCTCCTATCTGTTGCCATCTCACTATTAATCTCTCTTAACCTCTCTCTGTATTGATTTCCAAGACGCTTTTCTACTTCAGTTACAGCCATATCAACTTCAGCCCTATGGACCATTTCTTGTTCAGAAAGTTGATCAGTTAAATCAGCAATTTGTCTATCCCTGCCAACTAGCTGTTCATCTCTCTGTTCCAATTCTTCTCTATGTTGCATCACAAGATTAACAGGCCCCTGCAACCTCTTTTCCAACCACTTATTTCTCGTCCTCTCTCGCTGATAAGCTCCACTACTCTCCCTAACTCTCTTAAATCCATCAACTAAGCTCTTAACAACGCCATCATACCATACCATTTTTACCTTTTAATTTAAGAATTAAGAATTAATAAACTTTGCCTCGTTCCCATTTTTAAATCTTACCAAACAAAGTATTTGCTTAGCTTTCTGAAGCGATTTATTCTTCATAACATTTTTGCAATCAATAAGCAATCGTGCTGCACCGTCGAGAACGCAAAGTAAAGAACTGTGCAGCGATTGCAGTAACAGGGAGGGAGGGAGGGACGCAAAAATGTGATGCTGACGAGAACTTCAGAAAGCTAAGGAGTTACCAAACAAATTAAAAATGTTCAATAAAAAATATTCAGTTTGTTTTATCCATTAATCTGCGAGCGACGAGCGCGTTACGCATCAGTAAACTAATACCAAATTAGGATGCGTGGCCGCGAGCAGAGCCAACTATTTAAGCTATTTTTTCCAAAAACTATTTCCCCTTCCTTCCCCATGCCCTCAATGATGGTCTTACTTTCATCTTCGGACTTTTACTTCGCAAACCGCGAGATTTCTTAGCAGCCGAAGTCAGTCCTCGCTCAGCCCTTTTCTTATTCGCTCCTTTAGTAATCCACTTAGTAGTCCTATCTTTCTTTATCTCAGGCTTTGAAGTATCAACCATAATAACCTCATAAAAATAATGCTTCCCATCTTTTCCGATATTATAAGAATTCAAAACCTCAAGCGATGGATACTTCCTCGCAGCCCTAATTTCTGCAACCCACTGATAATTCATCTTCAAAGTCTTCCTATTTGTCTGTTTCCTTGTCTTCCTTCCTTTAACTCCAGCTCTTTCTCTCTTCCTTCCACCTCTATTCAACCTAACTCTCAATATAATAAATCCCCTCTTAGCCTTATACCCAAGCGCCCGAGCCCTGTCCAACCTCAACGGTTTTTCAACTTTTACAATTGCATTAGAAGCCCGCCATTCAATAAGTCTATCACGAGTCATCTCCTTGCTCGGCTTCTTCCACGCTTGTCTTAGATAATACATTGAACCCTTAACCATTTTGAGAAAAGAGGAATGTGGTTTTTAAAACTTTCCAATAACCCATTATCTCCGCAGAAGCTGAAAACTTTTATGTGTTTTTTGCAACCAACATATCAGAACGATGTGCAAGAAAAAACGCAACACAGAAAAAGCACACTGCTCTGACCAATTGGAAGGGTGGGAGGGATGCAAAAAACACTTCTAAAATTTCTGTGCAGAGATACTGTAACTCAACAATAATTATAAATCCTTTCTCATTTAGATTAGAATGCCAAAACAAAAAATACCAAGACAGTTAAGATGGGAGGTAAGATCACGAGACAGACCAGAAGCCCACGAATATGCAATCTTAATTATAAACCAGCGAAGAGAAACCAGCCAAATCTTACAAAGAGCAAGCGAACATTTTATGCCTGCGGACGAACCCACAACAATTGCAGAAGGCAACATCTCAGGAACTGGATTAAAATTCAAACTAGTAACAATAACAGCATACAGAACCCCCCCGAATCAGGTCGATTGGAGAAAAATATACAAAGGCCAAGTCACAAGAGATAGAAACCTCAGCCCGCGAGAAACCCCCGACGGCCTAGCAAACTACGTCATAAACGCCATCGGAAAGGGAACATTTAGTTAATCTTTTATACCCTTTTTCTTTACAGTTCCTATGACAAAACAAAAATACTACATAACAACACCGATATACTATCCGAACGACGTCCCGCATTTAGGGCACGCATACACAACAATCGCAGCCGATGCTTTAGCACGCTGGCACAAACTCTTAGGCAAGGAAGTCTTCTTCCTCACCGGAACAGACGAACACGGCAAAAAAATAGAAAAAACAGCGAAGAAAGCTGGAAAGAAACCAAAAGAATTTATAGATGCCTTGATTCCAGAATTCAAAAAAGCCTGGTCTCAGTTAGAAATCGAATACGATCACTTCATTAGAACAACAGACCCTGAACACGAAAAAGTCGTTCAAGAAGTCTTACAAAAATGCTTCGATAATGGAGACATCTACAAAGGCGAATACTCCGGCCTATACTGCACAGATTGCGAAGCCTACTACACAGAAAAAGACGCACCAGATTTCTCCTGTCCAACCCACAAAAAACCCCTAGAAAACCTAAAAGAAGAATCTTACTTCTTCAAGCTAAGCAAATACCAAGACTTTCTTCTAGATTTATACAAGAAAAACCCTAAATTCATATCCCCAAAAACACGTAAAAACGAAATCATCAACCGCGTAAAAGAAGGCCTAAAAGACTTTTCAATCTCCAGAACAAGCTTTGACTGGGGCGTTCCCCTGCCATTCGACAAAAAACACGTCGCATACGTCTGGTTCGACGCTTTGTTAAATTACTACAGTGCATGCCAACTTCCAAAAAAAGAAAAATTCTGGCCAGCAGACGTTCACATAATCGGAAAGGACATAATCTGGTTCCACACAGTTTACTGGCCTGCTATGTTAAAGTCAGCAGGAATAAAACTGCCTAAAGAAGTCTTCGCACACGGTTGGTGGACAATCCTCAATGAAAAAATGGGCAAATCTGCAGGCAACGCAATAAAAATAAATCAATTAGTTGGTTACGCAGGGCCAGACACTGTAAGATACTTCCTCCTAAGGGCAACCCCTTTCGGAGACGACGGCGACTTCTCAGAACAAGCTTTGAAAGATAGACACAACAACGAGCTAGCAAACAAACTCGGCAACCTGATCTCCAGAGTCTCAACACTAGCAGAAAAATACGGATTGGAAAAAACCCCAATAAAAAACATTTCTTCAAAAGAAACCTACAAAAAAGTTTCCAAATATTTTGAAGGCCTAGAGTTCGACAAAGCTCTAAACGAAATCTTCGCATTCATCGACAAATGCAACGAATACGTCCAAAACAAAAAACCCTGGGAAACTCAAGATAAAAAGGTTCTTTACGAACTAACCAATGATATCAAAGATTTCACAATCCTCCTCTCACCATTCATCCCATCAACTTGTGAAAAAATCGCCAAGACATTTAACTTCAAGATTGATAGTAAAGAGTTAGACAAACCTCTAAAAATCTCTAAGATAAAAAAGAGTGAGATTTTGTTTAGGAAAATAAATTAAAGTTCATCACGCAGGGAACATATGTCCTCTTTAAAATAATCTGATGTATGAATAATTAATTAGTATAATTAGAACCTACTAAAAATCTACACGGGGTTCTTCTTGCTAATTAGTTCTAGGGGGAGCAAATGCGAGAGAGATGTAAGGAGCGGATTTGCGAGGCAGGGGAAATACACATAAACTACTTTTTACTTAGCTACTGAGATATATCAGTTACTTATACCCTAAACACTACCATCCAAACTCCAATCCCCACAGCCAACAACAACGCGTAAACAGCAAACCACTTCAAATTCTTCCTCTTAGCCAACATCTTACCATACAATAAGTGTATCGTGCCCAAACCCACAATAAAACTAACCAAAGTCGCCCAAATTAAGTTCGAAGGAAGTGTCTGATTACCAATCGTTAAAATACTAGCTCCAAAAATTATTGGGATACTCATTAAAAAAGAAAACTTAACAGCATTTTTTTCATTCAAACCCAGTAGCAATCCAGAACCAATCGTCGCCCCGCTTCTTGAAACCCCTGGGAAAAGTGAAAATATCTGCGCGATACCAACTAACAACGCTCCCAAATATCCAAACCTTTTTCCCTTGCCAATAATCCCATCACCTCTCAAAACTGAACGAGATTTATTATTATGATATTTCTGGGTGGGCGAGCGCGTTGCGCGACGAGTATCTTCCCAATTATTTCGCGCGTGGCCGCGAGTTGGGCTGGTTCCTTTCCCACCAATAGAAACTATCAACAAAAAAACACCAGTAATAGCAAAACCAACTGCAACAATCGCCAAACTACTAAACGCCTGTTCAAAAACATTTTTCAATAAAAACCCAACCAACGCTGCAGGAATTGTTGCAACAATTATCAACAATCCTAAACGGCCGTTTTCACTTTCCAATTTTCCCATCAACAACTCACGGATAATATCAACAATGTCTGCTCCAAAATAAACAAATACAGCCATCAGCGTTCCAAAATGCAAAGCAACATCAAACATCAAACCCCCGCGATACTGTAAAATCTTCTCAAACAAAACTAGATGCCCAGACGACGAAACAGGCAGCCATTCAGTCAAACCCTGAACTATCGCAATAATCAACGAACTCACAATCTCATTCTCAAATACCATGAAGTTCACTAAAATGTAGAGTTAATAAAGTTAATTGAGAAAAGGAAATTTAGTTTACAACGTAACATAAAATAGTCTAATTTGTTGCCCACCCACTCCCTCCACACCAAACAATTATATAGTGTTATTATAAAAAAATCTAGCAGACAATTAACGAGCGCGTGACTGTTGTTTTAATGTGTGAAGAGATTACATTAGGAGTTTGTTACAACATCAAAATTGCATAGTTAATTGCCCACCATTCACCCGCCTCACCAAAAAATTATTTGATATTATTATCTAGAATCATTCTGTTTAAGCTATTGTTTATTATAATCTTTCTGATAAAACAGGCGGCTGATTTTTATCTACTACAGTTCTTAACAGCATATCTAAACTCTCTCCTGTATTTGAATCAAAAAAACAAAAAGAAAAAATCAAAACACTTCATTTATTTAGACGCAGGCGCCGTTTAGACATTGAGTTGTTATGTTACCAACACAACCAGCAGGAAAACCGTATACACTCGCACCAGAACAATAGTATTCGTGAACTGCCGTTGAATTATTAACACAATAGTCTGTGTAATTATAAGGACTTCCGCCACTGTAACCGCTTACTGTTCCTTGTAACGTGAGTACAAATCCTCCGTCTGTATCATCACAGGAATCTGGGATTGAATCACATTCTCCTGATGTACATCCATAGTCACATTCCTCAAGCAGTTCCTGAGCAGTCGTGCTGTCACATTCCCCGCTTGAACAGAGATAATCTATAAAATCAATATATACATCTCCTCCTGAACAGTATGGAGACCCATATGTGTCATTTCCGCAGAAAATCTGCTGGCCATATTCATAATCTCCAGAACAGTAATACTCATTGAGATTACTAGAATCTACGCAGTAGTCGTCATGACTATACCATACATCTAGATAGTATCCTGAAGTTGTACCAAATACCAGAGAGTATATCCCTCCATCTGTATCAGAGCAAGTATTACAAACACCACAATCATCTACACAAACATCACAAACTTCTCCACCTTCACAAACCCTGTCCCCGCAGTTTGTTTCATCGTTATCTGTTGGTCCAGAGCACCCTGCATCGTTGTAATCTATTGCATTATCGCCATCATTATCACTACCATCATCACATTCGACATTAAGATTAAGTTCACTATCGTCTTGTTTATTAGCACACCCAGAATCGTCAGGCCAGTCTATATATCCATCACCATCATTATCACTACCATCCATACATGCTTTCTTTACACCCACACCTGGATTGGCAATAGCAAAACCTACAGCAAGAATCGCTATGACTAAAAAAACAGCAATCAGCGTTATTTTTCCTCTTCTATCCATTTTATCACCTCCTTTCATTCATCTCATAACTTCAGATATATCTATATAGAATTAATGGTGTTAAATAATAAAAAACAAAAAGAAAAAATTATTCAAAATTCAAGGTCATTTGGTATCCCTCAGCATCACCTCCCTCATCAGGCTCTTCAGTCGGCTCTTCTAAGATAATCTGCTGACACCTCCAGCATAAAGACTGTTTTAGAAAGTTCTCAAACTCATTGTTTCGTGAAAACCTTACCTCTCTTTTTTGTTCCTGTTCTTGCAAAACATGCCAAAGGTCAAAAACAACCTCACACCCCTTGCATCTCACAGGCAACATACACATTTCCTGCCTCATCCTATACTTAATCCGCTAATCTTTATATATACACGATACACCTCAAAAAATATTTCCCCAGCCAATAGAGTTTATATACCAAACACCTGAAAAGTGATTAACTGTAACTCAAAATAAATACTAGCAACATTTTTATACTGAGTTACTAGAAAAGGACAACCCAAGTTATAATTACAGCCAAGATAGCCCAATCCAAAATCAGGATTGTTAACTCAAACGGGCTGTAAAGAGTATATTACAATATTTTATTAAACCACTTCAATTATATTTCTATATTTTGATAATTTAGTATTTTCATCAAGGAAGGGAGTTTTATCGTCTCTTAAAAGTAGTACAAACCAAAAGGCTTATAAAGCGTGAATTAATTCTCAATTGTATGATACCTTTAGAAGTTCAAAGAGTATTGGAATTAGAAGGAGCATTTAGGCTGGACTTTATGTGTGCATGTTCAGTATATGAGCATATTTCTAAACCAGTTAAAAAAGATGGACAAGACGTTCAATATGCTATGTTGGCAATTTTTCCTCAACATGGAACTAGGCACTTAGGAGAGATAAATTCTAAAACGAGAATGTTTGAACATTATGATATGAATACGCTAGCGTTGTACACTAGAGTAGGGAATCATGTTGTAAATAAAGTTTCTGTACCGACTGAACAGCTGGAAAAATTGAAAACATTAGAAGAAGTTCTTAGTATTAAAGGTATTTCTGCAAAAAGAGAATTAATTCCTGAATAAATTCTTATCTCAAAAAATAACACCCAAATATGAAAAAAATCCTCCCAAAATATCACCCAATCCTCCTCCTCCTCCCATAAAACCACTAATAAAACCCAGTGCCGCTCCCCCCAAACCACCTGTAAACCAACCTACTGCCCCTCCGATGATACCATCAATAACTTTTGGTATAATATCTTTTATAAAATCTGTCCAGGAATCCTCCTCAGGTTCTTCCTCTTCTTCCTCTTCAACTATCAAAACGCAATCACTATCAACACAGTCATAACCTTCTCTACAATCACTAATGCTTGAACACTCGGGCCTTGTCACACTAACTTCCTCAGACATCATAGAATCTGTGTCTCTGTCACTTCCATCTACCCACGCCTTGAAAACATACTCTGGATCTGAATCACTATGTCCTGCATCTTCTTCAAACCAGCGAAGTGACCTTGAAAGCAAAGCATTACCTTCTGTATCTGCAGCCAAAGGCAGGTCAGAACTCCACACAGGGTCAAGACCAGTCCTGCTAAAATCAGATTCATATAAAGTGAACATTATCGGCGTGTTTCGACAGTTTAAGTTAGGGTCTCCCTCTAAATTGCTTATGCTAACACTCATGTGTGCAGCCACTGACACGCTGTCTGCAAAACCATCTGCATAACCTACAACTTCATAAGAAGTCCAGTCTGCGCTTTCTATCTCACATCTGTCTTCAGCACAAGTATTTGGCCCTGTATCACAAACAGGCAGACCTTCTTCATTACAATGCGCATCTAAAGTGCATTCAACACACACCCAATCGTTTCCCTCACACGCTAACAGCCCTTCTTCAGAACAATCATCATCTGTAATACATCCAACACAAGTGCTATTCTCATTGCACAAACCTTTCTCCGGATTAGTGCAATGATTTTCTGTTAAACACTCAACACACATCCCTGTTTCAGTATTGCAAATCCGTTCCGGCGAAACACAATCTGCATTTCCGTCGCACTCAGCAAAACACAATCCACCTACGCACGTTCTCCCTCTTGGACACTCTCCAGGGTCGCACTCTCTTTCTCTTGGCTCTACAACCCTTAACGCAATATCTGTCTCAACCTTATTTCCTTCTTCTCCCTCAATATATGCTTTAAATTTATACTTTAATTCTAACCCCAACAAATCTTCAATAAAATCAGGAACCCATGGAGGTTGCCACCCCATCCTATAAAAATTAATTGGAGTCGTGCCATAGGTTCCCTCATACTGAACAATTGGGTCATCAGGGTCAAACCAAGCGTCTAATTCATAGATTTCAAACATCACTGTTTTGCCTTCGCACGCCTCCCTGCTGTTTCCACTTACATGTAAATTAACTATATCACCATCATGATGCTCGTCATCAGGTGCCCATCCAAAAACAGTATCTTCATTTGTTACATCTGTGCTTCCCAGTTTCCATGTTGCCCCAGACAAAACACAATCTCCAGAAAATCCCTCAGCAGGTTTTTCCACTTTCAAAAACTCAGACCGCGGAAGTTCAACACTTGTACCCTGAATCTTGGAAATAAAAGAATAATAAACCGGCTCGTCTTCTGCACCAGGAGCAGGGTTTTCAAACCACACAGGAGACCATTGAACATAAGCCCTATTTTCATCCAAACCACTCACAGTAAACGTAGTATAAGTACTCCAAAAATCTTCATCCAGTCCTTTCTTAACCTCAAAAATTATCGTATCACTTACACATCCCACTGTTGTATCAACTACTAAAAAAGCACCATTGCCTTCTATGCCTTCATAAGTTCCATTAATAGGACCAACAGCACCACTCTCTCCTGTTACAACACCAAAAGGAATATTGTCAGGGTCAACCCACTTCGGATTGCTTATCTCGCAATCTCCCCCTTGTCCTGCTGAAGGTTCAAAAAGATATCTAACACAATACAAAATTGTTTCGCCAGTGCTTATCGAAAAAGGTCCGCTAGGAGAATATCCTGAAGGACAACTGCTTGTATTAACAACAGCTGCATCCAGTACAATTTGTTTTTCATAATCATCAAACTGTTCTTGAAGTATTGCATCTTTACTTACACAATGGTTTACTAAAGCAGTACCAATAGAAAAGCTTACATCTTTTAAGCCACCTTTGCTGCACTCTTCTTCTGGCACACTAGTATCAAACTCAAAATAAGAACCATTAACATAAAGCTTACTTTCATCAAACGTACTTATCCTTTCTACGCAAAGATGCCTCTCAGTGCTAAGATGGTCAAAAAAAGACCCTCTTTCAACATAATCCCCACTGCACTCTGCATTTTCTAATCCTACATTTAAAACAAAAGAAGTTCCCTCAACAAAAGGACAATCTTCTGGACAAGAAAATTCATTCTCCCCTGCTTCGCATATATCATTAGGACATTCACTTACAGGCCCAGTTGCAACAAGTTCAACAGGAACTGTTGAAATCACAAAAACATATATCCCATCAGTTGTTTTAGTTTCATATCCTTCTGCACTAACTTCAACACTGAAAGTAGATTCCCAAGGAAAATTATATTCCTGGGTGTATCCGTCAGAATTTGTCGGAGTTAAATTAACCGGATTTCCTCCCTGCCCTTGAATAGTTGCAATAACCTGCGCCCCCCCAATTCCATCCCCTGTAGATTCATCTGTAACATAAACATTAACCATCTTAGCGCTCACAACCCCTAATAATGAAAATAGCAAAAATACCACAAAAACAAAACTTGCTGCCCTAAATAACCTCATTTTGTTAATCCTCTTGCTAAATAAACAAGAACCTCATATTTAAAGGTTTCTTGTCGGCTCTGTTGAAAAAGTCTGAAATTGTTCGCTATCAATTACTAGATTTGCTGAGCAAAGCGAAGCAAATCTTGGGTAATTGGGTGAGTGGGTGAGATGCGAACATTCAGAAAAAAGATTTTCAACAGAGCGTTGCAGATTTATTAAACAACGCAAAAGAACAATTAGTAATAAATCCAATCCTAAAAATATTTCTACATATCATTTCTCTATTCAATAACACTAGCTACAACTAATCAGGCTATTACCCAGTTGTAACCCTCTCAAAAACCTCTGCTCAAACAACCAAAATTAGGGCGTTGTCCGGAGTAGAATGATTTCACTAAATTTGGGGGCGGGGCAAGAGGGGGGCAAGGGTGGGTTTTCGACGACAGTCGAATATCAGCCATGAGCAGTATTGTAAAGGAAGGTGACTTGTTAGGAAACCTTGGTTTCCTACGAAGTGGGAATACTAAATCACCAAGGTCTTATTATTCCGGACAACACCCCCAAATTAGCAAATTTTAATAACCTCCTCTCTCTCCCAATTATATGGACTACGTAAAAATAGGCCTAAAAGCAGGTTTAGAAATACATCAGCAACTCGACCCTAACACTGGCAAGTTGTTTTGCAATTGCCCTTCTTATCTAAGAAAAGACAAACCAGATTTTGAAGTAAAAAGAAAACTTCACAAAGTAGCAGGTGAAACAGGAGAGATAGATATTGCAGCACTCTATGAGTCAGACCTAAACAAAGAATTCACTTACCAATGCTACAACGACACAACCTGCTTGGTTGAACTGGACGAATCTCCACCGCATGAAATCAACCCTGAAGCCCTAGACATTGCATTGCAAATCTCTCTGCTTTTGAATTGCGAGATTGTCCTAATATCACAAATAATGAGAAAAACAGTTATTGACGGTTCCAACACGTCTGGTTTCCAACGAACTGTTCTTATCGCTAAAGATGGTTTTATAGAACTGCCATCAGGAAAAGTAGGTATTTGGTATGTCTACCTTGAAGAAGACGCAGCTCGCTCAGTTTCCAAAGAAAAAAACAAAGCAACTTACAGACTGGACCGATTAGGTATTCCATTAGTTGAAATCGTCACAGCCCCGGACATCACAACCCCAGAACAAGCAAAAGAAGTTGCTCTCCATATTGGAGAAATCCTCAGAGCTTGCAAAGTCAAACGAGGCATAGGAACAATAAGACAAGACATCAATGTCAGCATTAAAAAACATCCTCGCGCAGAAATAAAAGGCTTCCAAGACCCTAAAATCTTCGTTAAAGTAGTTGAAAAAGAAATAGAAAGACAACAAGCAAATCTCAAAGCAAAAGAAAAAAAAGATCTCAAACAAGAAGTCCGCGGAGCAAATCCAGACGCAACAACAAAATTTCTTAGACCCTTGCCAGGTCATTCAAGAATGTACCCTGAAACAGACCTTCCTTTGTTAAAAATCTCAAGAGAAAGAATAAACAAGGTAAAAAAATCCCTGCCAAAACTAAAATCAGACATCAGGGACGAACTAAAAAAGAAAGGCCTCACTAACGAGCTAATCAATCTCGTATTAGACAACAACCTAGACGAATTCGAAATCCTCATAAAAGTCCAGGAAAAAGACGCAAACCTCGTTGCAAAAATGATCACATTATGGAGAAAAGAACTCGCAACAAAACAAAAAGTTTCTTTAGAAAAAATCAAAGATCTTTTGCCAGAATCCTCTCTAGAAAAAATCCTAGAAGCCATTAATGAAAAGAAAATCTCAAAAGAAGACGCAAAGCCAGTCATGGAAGCCCTAACAAAGGGCAAACCCTTCCAAGACGCAATTAAAATAGAAAAGGTCTCAGATGACGAAGTCGAAGAAGAAATCACAAAGATCGTAAAGTCCAAACCCGGCCTCTCACCAAACGCCTACATGGGCCTTGTCATGGCTAAGTTCAAAGGCAAACTAGACGCAAAGAAAGCCATGCAAATAATTGGGAAGTTGGTTAATTAGTCCCATGGTTCTGATATTACTTCTCCAAAATAATTGCATATTCCTCCTACAATCGGACCCCCAATTCCAACAGCAAGGCCTATTGGAATCCATCGTAACTGCCCGGTGCAAACAGCTGCACCCACGCCAGAAGCAACAGATAATCTAAACACCCATCGATAAACGTTCCATCTTATTTCTTCGTCTTCTTTTTTTCTTTCCTCTTGGGAAGGTAAAAATATAAATGCGCGCTCATCTGGATCTTCCAGAATCTCTCTCCTTTCTTCTCTCGTGTAACCTCCATCTCGAAGCCAACGCATCTCTTTACGTAATGACGGGTAATTGGTCATCTCTTTCTGATATTGCTTATCTATTTAAACGTTCATATAATTATTAAATAAAAACCCTAAACCCTACAATACTTTTTATATCCCAATCCACTTTTCATAACATGGAAAAAAGAGGTAAAAAATCTAAAAAAAGAAACAAAAAAGTAATCATCCCTCTGATTACGATAGGAATATTAATTCTAACACTAATCATAGTTCAAGTCTATCTGTACTTCAATTTCCTAATCGGGAACGACGTAGCAGTCCGTTTATCAGTAGACAAAGAATTTCTCTCGCTAAAAAACGGAGATAAAGAAGAAATAGAAATATCATCAAAAATCCTAACAAACCCTTTTTGCGAAACAACATGCGAATACAGTTTTTTAGACCTTTCAAAAAACAACACAGTAGAAAAAGGAGAATTCATATTCAAAAACTCTGAACCCTTTTCAAAAAAATATCCGCTAACAGCCCCTTCAAAAGGAACTGGCCAAATATTTTACCGATTCGAAATGAACTGCGCCAGCTCAGAAGGATTCCTCTGCCGCACAAAACCAGATCCATTCTACCAAAGCACTCTAATCGTTCTGGAATACGACCTGACAGACGAAGAAACAATCATAAAAAACACAACTCAAAAAGAATTAACCAAACTACTAGAAAACTTCGGCTCATTAGAAAGCTATTTTTCAAATGTCCAAACAGAACTGAACAGTTCTTCGTTAGAAATAAAAAACATCAACGAAACAACCTCAAAGGTACTATCGACTAAAAACGACGCCATAAAAATTAAAGATTTCTGGGAATTAGGAGAATACCGCACGGTCTGGAACCTTCTTGAAAAACAATCAGCCAAATTCGTAAACGAAACATTAGAACTTCAAACCTTAAAAAACGATACAGAAAAACAAATATCCAAATTCAACGAACTCTTAGATAAGTTCCACTCCTTCCAGATAAATACTTCTACTATCCTCCAAACAAATTTCTCAGACTCAAAAATAAACGAAGCTAGAAACCTGGCAACTCAAATAATAACAATACGAGATTCATTCCTCAACAAAAGCAATATATCTGAAAAAACCCAAACACTCATCTCTCTAGAAAACAACATCACAAAAATCAACGTCCTGCTTCAAGAAGACTCTCTTAACAACTCAGACCTAAACAATTCTCTAGACATAGAATTAAACATCACATTCGTAGAGAGTATACAAATCAACAAAACAGAAATCGCCGAGATAGAATTCTCTGAACAAAAAAGCCAATGCTGTCTCTTCGGAGAATGTGAAACCTGCACCAACAAGGAAGACCTATACCCTGTGATATTCCTACACGGACACGACTTCAGTTCCAGAGTTTCCGCAGAATACAACCTAAACCTCTTCGGAAAAATGCAAAAATCTCTTGAAAAAGACGGACTACTCAACGCAGGTACAATACTAATCAACGTCCCAGAAGAAATTAAACAAGACACATTAAGTCAAATACCCTGGCCTGTAAGCATAAAAGCCAGCTACTACTTTGATTCGATAAGAGAAGAAGGAGAGCTAAGCATACTCCAAACAAAAAAAGACAACATTGACACTTACGCAATCAGATTAAAGAACATCATAGATAGCGTCCAGAAAAGAACAGGAAAAAACGAAGTCACCTTAGTAACTCACAGCATGGGTGGACTCGTAGCAAGACGATATATCCAAATCTTTGGAGAACAAGACATACACAAAATCATAATGGTCTCCTCCCCAAATCACGGAATCGGAAGCAAGACCTATAATCTATGTAAAGCATTCGGCGAATCAAAAGAATGCGACGATATGGAAGAAAATAGCCTTTTCCTTAACAAACTAAAAAATCAACAAATCCCTAAAATTGAAGTCCATAACATCATTGGAGTTGGTTGCGACACAAACGGAGTAGATGGAGATGGTATAGTAAAAAAGGACAGCGCAACACTAAACTGGACAACAAATTACATAATCAACGGAACCTGCAACGGATTTGAATATCTCCACTCAAAGATTGTCTACCCAAAAGAATATCCAAAAACCTACAAAACGATTAGAGATATATTATTCTAAGAAAATCATTAAACATTTATATAATCTTATCATTTCTTATTATGACTAAAATGCAACCTCCACAAGAACAGCTGATAGAAGAACCCGCTCCTCAAGAAGATGAAAACAAGGACAAAACAAAAGTAAAAATCGTGAGAGCCATCCTACTTTTCTCAGCAATAATCATCGCAATCGTTACCATTTACACAACAATCCAACTCTTTTCAAACAAAGACTTAGATGTTTCATTCTCTCCTCCAAATACACCCTCTTTTGATGAAATCCACGAAGAAAACCAAGAAGAAGGAAAAAAAGTTTCCTTTGACATAGACCACGAAGACGGCAAAGAATTTGAAAGAGAACCCGGCGGAGAAGACAGCGAAGAAACACACGAATACAAATCAGGACCAATCCCAGATCTTCCTCCAAAATATGACTACAAGAGCATAATAAGTCCTTTAATAATTTTTGAAGAGCTAGCATCTCTAGACAATAATCTCATCATAGCTCTCGTTCTCATGGAAATCGTAGCAATCATCATAGTCTACAGGAGATTATACAAAAGGCTGGTTAAGAAGTATTAACCAACCAACACATATTCTTTTAAACTATTTATTTTTCCATCTGTAATGGGCTCGAGAATTAGATCTGTTGGGATTTATTTTCCTAAAAGAGAGCTAGGTAATTTTGAGTTGGAAAGAATTTTGGCAGCTTCTGGACAGGAAACTTCGAACGAATGGATGATTCAGAGAACAGGTATTACTAAGAGGAGAATTGCAAGAAAGGATGAAACTCCTGGGACAATGGCAGTGCAGGCTGCTAGAGATGCTTTGGAGAGGTTGAAAAGAGACATTCCTCCAATAGGACATATTGTTGTTGCCTCTAATTCTGCAGAAAGAATGTTTCCGAATATTGCGGGATTAGTGCAAGACGAATTAATAAAGAGCCATTCAGGGATGATAGATCATAATGCAGCTGGATCAGACCCTCATGCCGGTTGCGGGGGGATAAACATTGCTTTGATGTATGCAGATGCATTGGTAGGCTCAGGATTTTATGAAACTGTATTGGCCATTGGAACTGAAAAATTGTCAGCTATTACAGATTATAGCGATAGGGGCACTTGCGTTTTATTTGGTGACGGAGCAATCGCTTATGCAGTTACGCGTAATAAAGGAAGAGGGGGATTTGTTGGACATGAAGCCAGAGGGAAGGGTGTTGACAGAGAAGTTATTAGTTGTGAAGAAAACATGGAAAAAGTAACTTTTGAAGAGGCTGTTAGAGCGGTAGAGGAAGTGAGGGCGCCAGTAAAAACAAGGGGGAGAGTTTTGCTCATGGATGGAAGAGCTGTCTATAAGTATGTAGAAAAGGAATGGTTGCAACTGATTAAGGGTTTTAAAGATAATCGAAAATTGAATCCTAATGGAATTGCTTTTTCCGAGTTAGCGTTTATAAGTCCGCACTTGGCTAATCTTAGGATGCTAACTGCTTTGGAAAGAGGGAATCCTGGATTCTTGAGGAAATGTGGTTTGAGTTCAGATGGAGAAAATGAATATTTTTTTAATAATTCAACTGCTTCACAGGGCAGAAGAGATAGGCAATTTTTGAAAAACGCGAGACCGGGAGATCATTTGCTTAAATTTGGTTATGGTGCTGAATTATGTTCTTGTGCTAATCTTTATCAAATGCCTGAAGATTAAATGCATAAAAACAAATAAAAACCTCCTTATTCTTCTTTAGTAATGCTACGCACACACACTTGTGGAGAATTAAGAAATAAAGACATTGACAAAAAAGTCAAGCTCTGCGGCTGGGTTGATACAATAAGACAGTTTGGAAAAGTAACGTTCTTAGTTTTAAGAGACAGATATGGAAAGACTCAAATTATCCTGAAAGAAAAATCAAATCTTAAACAAGAATACTGCATCCAAGTTTCTGGAAAAGTTGTAAAAAGAAAAGACCTAAACAAAAATATGCCAACAGGCGACATTGAAATAATCGCTGAAACAATCAAGGTGTTCAACAAATGTCCAAACCTGCCTTTTGGTTTAAAGGACAGCAATGTTGACGAGGATTTGAGATTGAAATACAGGTATTTGGATTTGAGGACAGAGCGAATGATTTCTAATTTGACATTAAGGAGCAAGCTGATTAATGCAATCCATGATTATATGGAAAAAGATGGTTTTATTCATGTTGAAACTCCGATCTTGGCAAAGACAACACCAGAAGGGGCAAGGGATTATATTGTTCCTTCAAGAGTAAACGCAGGCAAGTTTTTTGCATTGCCCCAATCGCCGCAGATATTTAAACAATTGATGATGATTGCAAATTACGACAAATACTACCAAATCGCCAGGTGCTTTAGAGACGAAGATCTTAGGGCTGACAGGCAACCAGAATTTACCCAACTTGATGTGGAAATGAGTTTTGCTGAACCCGATGATATTTTTACGGCAATGGAAGAAATGTTTAAATATATTTTCAAAAAAGTTTTAAATATAGAAATAAAAACACCCTTTCCCAGAGTGACCTATGAAATATCCATAAAAAAGTTTGGGCATGACAAACCAGACTTGAGGAAAAACAAAAAAGATAACAGCGAATTTGCTTTTGTTTGGGTTGTTGATTATCCTTTATTTGAATGGAGTGAAGAAAAAAAGAAATTGGTCAGCTCGCACCACCCATTTACAGGATCAGAAAAAGGCGCTGATTTTTCAAAACCTGAAAAAATAAAATCAAAAGCATATGACTGTGTCCTCAACGGAGTAGAACTTGCTTCAGGAAGCATAAGAATCCATGACAAAGAAACCCAGGCAAAAGTTTTCAAGACTTTGGGGATTTTAGAAAAAGAAGCACAGCAAAAATTCGGCTTCTTGCTTAATGCACTATCTTACGGTGCACCGCCACACGGAGGAATCGCATTTGGTCTTGACAGAGTTTTTCAAATCTTAGCAAAGGCCTCTTCTATCAGGGAGGTTATTGCATTTCCAAAAAACCAGGAAGCAAAGGATTTAATGATGGACTCTCCTTCTTACGCTGGAACAGAACAGCTAAAAGATGTTCATGTTAATTTAGATCTTCCCAAGGAAAAAGGGAGGAAGAAGAAATAAGCCTCAATGACAATCGCGGGGATCTCTGCGGGCTTCAACATAGCTACCCAAATCATAATTAAGATCTTCAATTTCCATGTTAAGCTCGGCAATTCTTGCCTGAGCTAAAGCCGTTGTCAACTCCAGGTAGCTAATCCTGTTTTCCCTCATATAAAATCCTAAAGAGCCTCCAGTAAGATTGCCCAACTTCCTCTCAATATCATCAGCGCTTGCCTCAGAAAGCTCTCCTAAAACACCTCTTGGCAAGGGAACATAATGCCCTGTCTTTCTATTCCCGTTAACCCACAAACTATGTTCCCTCTCTCCCTTCCCCCTAACATCAATTATAAATCTAACTCCTCCAGAACTACTCTTAGGAAACCCATCATACAAATTCGGACTATCTTCATCACTCATCAAAAACGTTAACTCGGAGGATTTATAATAATTTCTATACCACAAAACATATTTATACCATTCTTCTTTCTTATCACTATGAAATTCCTCTCAATCGCAGAAGCAATCACAAAAGGCAAAGGAAAAGTCGCAGTTCGTGGATGGGTCCATAGAGAACGCGGCTCTAACAAATTAAAGTTTATAATTCTAAGAGATGAAAGCAGCATGATCCAATGCCTCCTTCCTCAAGAAAAATTCAAAAAACAATGGCTTGACATTGATAAACTCCAAATCGAAGCCTCGTTAGAAATTGAGGGAATTATTAAAAAAGAAAAAAGAGCGCCAACTGGCCATGAAATCCATGTAGATAAAATTAACATTGTTGGTTTAAGCAATGAATTCCCAATTAACAAAGACCTTAACGAAGAACTGCTCGGCGATAGAAGACATTTATGGCTTCGCTCCAGAAAAATGACATCAATCCTAAAAATCCGCTCCACAGTTTTACAAGCCCTAAGAGAACACTGGCATAACAAAGGTTTTTATGAATACCACTCTCCAACTTTAATCGGCATGCAATGCGAAGGCGGCTCAACACTATTCAAGGTTGACTACTTCAGCAAACCAATGTTTCTTTCACAAACCTGGCAGCTCCACGCCGAGCCAGGAATCTTTGCATTAGAAAAAATCTTCACAATACAACCAGCATTCAGAGCTGAAAAATCAAAAACTTCTAGACATTTAACAGAACTATGGATGGCTGAAATGGAAGCTGCCTGGGAAAACTTTGACTACTTACAAGACGACGCAGAACAAGCAATCAAACACGTTGTCTCATCTGTATTGAAAAAAAACAAAACAGAATTAGAGTTTCTAAAAAAAGACTTAACAACATTAAAGGCAACATTAAAGAAAAAATTCCCAAGAATGACATATACTGAATCCCTCAAACTACTAAAATCAAAAAAGAAAGTAGACATCGAATGGGGCAAAGACCTCCGAACAATCGAAGAAGACAAACTATCAGAACTCTATGACACACCAATCATCATTACAGACTATCCCAAACAAGTCAAAGCTTTTTACATGAAAGAATCCGACAAACATCCTAGTGAAGGAAAAACTGTTCTCGGATTTGACATGATTGCCCCAGAACATTACGGAGAAATAATTGGCGCATCTCAAAGAGAAGAAAGTATTGAAAGATTAAAGAAAAATTTAAAAGAGCAAGGCGAAGACCCCGAAAAGTATGATTTTTACTTCGACACACGCCGCTACGGCTCTGTTCCCCACGGCGGCTACGGTCTCGGCGTTGAACGCCTAATCGCCTGGCTTTGCGGTTTAGACACAATCAAGGATGCAATTGCTTTTCCCAGGACGATGTCTCGGTCCTACCCGTAAGCTTTGTTGAAAAAACCAAGATTGCTCGCTAACAATGACTCGATTTGCTTTTCTTTTACTTGGCAAATCGAGAGTATCAGGGTGGGAGGGCAGGGTGCGAGCAGTTATAAAAAAGATTTTCAACAAAGCTTAACATAGAAACATTTTTATTCTCTCAAAAAGTAGACTGGAAAATGATAAGACACTCTGACTATCCTCTTGCACATTTGTCAGCTGAAAGAGCTGCGCAAATAAGAAAACGTTATGACACCACCCATAGAAATTTTATAGCTTCAATGCTTAAAGAAGACCAACTTAGGATTATTGATGAAACATACTCTTTTATTTTAAGAGACAGAAATGTTAAGGTAGATAACATAGAAGGTATTGGTGTTGAAGATTATTTTGTACTTGCAAGAGTTGAGCACATGATGAGATACACCCCGCAAGATGCAAATGCGTACAGCAGATACCATGTCACTAACCCTAAAGACCGCGAGCATTATTTGAGGCTTGAGAAATTTTGGTTACAAGAAGAAATATCTCTTTTAGAAAGAAGACTTGGAAGACCTCCAACTACTAATGAATTAAAAGATGATGCCCGTGTAAACCAAACTGGTCTGCGATTCTGTATATTTTACTGTCTGAAATTTCCCGACAGGGTCAAAGAGCAAGAAGCTTAATTTTAAAAAGCATCTTTTTCTCCTCTCAATATGAAAATACTCGCAATTGGAGATTTCCACGGAAAATTTCCAAAAAAGTTTGAGAAGATAATAAAAAAACAAAAGATTGACGCAGTTATTTCTGTAGGAGATTACCCTCCATTTCATTACAGGGAAATATGGTTCAAACATTGCTTTGGAAAAGAAAATGTTGAACTATGGGAAGTGATTGGAAAAACAAAGTATAAGAAACTAGTTATAAAAGACCATAATCTAGGGGAAACTGTTCTTAAAAAATTAAACAAACTCCCTGTTCCTGTTTTTACTGTCTTAGGAAATATTGACTATCCCTTCTCAAACGATATTGCAGACTTCCACTTAAAAAACCAGAGCAAATGGAAATGGTCTAGAGAAGCATATCTCTTATTCCCCAAAATAATAAACAAATACAAAAAAATTAGAAGGTTTGATTATACATTTGCTAAATTCAAAGACTTCGTCTTTATCGGCATGAGAGGTCACACATTTCAAGGAAAAGTTAAAAGTAAAGCCTTCAAAAAGCATCGCGCAATTCTTGACAATCTTTTCAAAAAATTCGAAAAAGAAAATAATGCGAAAAAAGTAATTTTCGTCTCTCACATCCCTCCGTTAAACACCAAATTAGACAAAATAGGAATGAAAGCTCATCCAAAAGTCAGAGGCACACACCGCGGTTCAAAATTAACAAGAAGGATTATAGAAAGATACCAACCTATTTTGAATTTGTGCGGCCACACTCACGAAGCATGGGGCAAAGACAAAATCAGAAAAACTCTCTGTGTAAACACAGGGGCGGCTAACGAAGGCAGGGCAGCGATTATTAAGATTTCTGAAAAGGGAAAATTAAACGTTAAATTTATTAACTAAAGAGAAAAATATAAAAACAAAGTTTGAAATTTTAAACCATGGTAAAAATAATCTCCTCAAAACCAATCTCGCAAATCAAGAAAGGAGACAAAATAAAAGTTGATTCTTTAAATTTAGAAGTAGATGCCCACGTTGTAATGATAGACCATGGCACAACAAAAGAAATGGCAATAGAACTTTTTGACCCAAAAACCGACAAAGATTATCAGTTTAGATACTTTTCAAACAACGTAGAGAACAGCTTACAGTTTTATGAGTTAATTGAAATAATCTACAAGGAGATTGCTATGGAGAAAGTGGAGTGGTAACCTCAAATCTCAACCCTAAAATCAAATAACATTCTCCCCAACTTCCTCAACGGCAAGCCAATAACATTCTGATAATCTCCTTTCACCTCTTCAACAAACCAGCACGCTCCCCCTTGAATTGCATATGCCCCTGCTCTATCCATAGGCTCTCCTATGGCAACATAACCCCTCGCCTCCTCTTCTCCTATCGGCCTAAATTTAACTTCTGTTTTACAATAATCCCTAATTATTCTACTTCTGTCTACCAAACACAAACCAGTGACAACTCTATTCCATCTACCACCTAATTTCATCAAAACTTCCACTGCTTCTTGCTCATCTTTAGGTTTTCCTAAAACCCTCTCCCCTAAGACAACAATCGTATCCGCCCCGATAACCAACGCATCTTCATGCCTCGCAGCAACAGCACTTGCTTTTACATAAGCAAGCTCCATGGCGAGTTGTTCTGGCGTAAGATCCTGCTGCAAACTCTCTGGACAATCACTGGCATCAACAACAAAATCTAAACCCGTCAATCTCAAAAGTCTCTCCCTTCTCTCTGAACTTGAAGCTAAAACTATTTTTTTCATTAATTCCTAATTTAATAGTAGTTATTAAATATTACTGCTTTCTAATAGAACTATAGTATACAAAAACCAGTTTACTGTTTTATTCCATTTTAGGTTTAATACCCCTTTATCTTTGCTATTTTTCCAAAATGGAATTAGAGATTTTCAGGAAATCTCTTTATCAGAAGGATATCAGAAAAACGATGCGCCACCGCACCTTAAAATGTGCGGTCTGATGGCACTCGTTTTTTGGATGCTCAAGATGCTAACTCCACAATTAAGTGTGGAGTTTTCGCAAGCATCTTGACATAACAAATAATACTGTTCTTGACGTAATACTATCAACTAATTTTTGGAGGGATAAAGGGGTAATGAATTATGCAATTTTACTGTTGTAACAAAAACAGATTAATAATTATATACTGCAGATTCCTAACAAAACAATTAACTTTATAACTTTCCTAAATTTTCTGATAGAATGCAAATAAAAGACATTAACATAGAATTTTTAGGCCACTCAGGGTTCCTATTTACCAACCGCACTGGGAAAAAAATAGCAATTGACCCTTACAAAATATCTGACAAGGTTCCGCAGGCAGACTTAATTTTAATAACTCACAGCCACTATGACCACTGCAGCATTGAAGATATCCAAAAAATTGCTCGACAAGGAACAACAATCGTCATCCCTGCAGATGCACAGTCCAAAATCACAAAAGTTAACGATGTAGAAATACAAATCATCGAACCAGGAGATGAATTAACTCTAGGCAACATAAAAATAGAAGCAATCCCTGCCTACAACACAAACAAAAAATTCCATCCGAAAAGAGAAGGCTGGCTGGGTTATGTAATAAAATTCAAAGAACTAATAATTTACCATTCAGGAGACAGCGACAAAATCCCAGAAATGAAAAACCTCACAGGTTACGGAAAAAAAGAAAACGAATTCATCACCCTCTTGCCGGTTTCAGGAAAATTCGTCATGACTGCAGAAGAAGCTTCAGAAATCGCATCTCTCCTTTCTCCATCATTGGCAATACCCATGCATTACGGCGCAGGCGTCGCAGGAACAATCAAAGACGCAGAAAAGTTTGTGGAACTTTGCAAAGAAAAAAACGTTAAGGCAAAGATTTTGGAGAGGATTTAGATGTCTGAAATCATCCCGCCACAATTCATTGCAGGCAACGAAAAAAGATTCTTCGAATTCATCTCTAAACTAAACGATAAAGACAAGATCGCCTTAATAACCCACACAGATCTCGATGGTGTTGGCGCAGCTAAAATCGTCAACGAAGTCGTAAAAACCGATTTCCTAAGATTTATAGACTACGCAGAAATAAACGATTCATTGTTAAAAGAACTCAAACAAAACAAAATAAACAAATTAATCATAACAGACATTTCAATAACCGAGCCTGGATTCGTAAAAAAAGCAGAGAAGTTCGCGGACATCTTAATGATAGATCACCATCTCTTCCAAGAAGATTTCAACACAGAAAAAACAATCTTCCTAAACCCAGGCAGCGAATATTGCGCAACCTATATTTGTTATTATCTTTTCTCAAAAGCCCAAGATTTAGAAAAATACGATTGGCTCGTTGCTTGCGCCTCCCTCTCAGATTACATGACAGAGAAAAACAAACCCTTAATGGAATCGGTCTACAAAAAATATGGAGATCCCTCTCCTGTTGATCCTACAAGTACAGAACATACGCTCTTCAACGACTTAAAAAACGACCTCGACTCCGCAATTGTCTACTGGAAAACCAAAGGCAATTTGAAAAAAGTCCTTGACGAAATCGGAGAAAAATTCGCAGATATAGGAACATTAAGAGAAAATGCAAAAGAAGTAGAAAATGAAATCAAAACAACAATAGAAAAATTCAAAGAAGAAAAAGAAGAAATCAACGGCAGATACTTTTGGTTATTCGAACCAAAGTTTAGAATCGGATCAAAGCTCAACAATTTAATCAGTAAACTAAAACCAAACAAAACACATATTCTCGTAAGACCGCACGGAGACAAGTATGTCCTCTCTGCAAGAAGACAAGACAAAGAAGAAAACATGGTTGAACTACTAAAAAAACTACTCTCTGGCCTTGGAGGCGCAAACTCCGGAGGCCACATACCCGCCGCGGGCGGACATTTCCTAAAGAAAGACCTCGAAAAAGTCAAAGAAAGACTGAAATCCCTATAATTCTCCCCATCTCCATTATCCCTCTTACAAAACAATCAAATATTTAAAGTCTTTAATTCCTCTTTACGATAAGTATACTTTGAAAGGAGGTACTACAAAATAGATGGTACTAGATTTTGCAAGAGAAGCTATTGAAAACGCAGAAAAACACAGTATTAATTTTGATGAACTTCGTGCAGGAAAGGCAAACATCAAAGTTCTAGGCTGTGGAGGCATGGGCAATAATGCAGTCACATGGCTGTTTAACAAAGGCCTAACTGGAGCTACAGTTTATGCAGTTAACACAGACGCATTGCATCTGAGCGTTAGCAAGGCTGATGAAAAAATTCTCATAGGAAAAGAGCTCACTCGTGGCCTTGGCGCAGGAGGAAAACCAAGAATCGGAATGGAGGCTGCTAAGGAATCACTCTCAGACTTAAAAAAAGCAACAGGCGGAGCAGACATGGTGTTTATTCTCGTCGGATTAGGTGGAGGTACTGGAACAGGATGCGCTCCCATAATTGCACAGCTTGCCAAAGAGGCAGGGGCAGTTGTGACTGCAGTGGCAACAATGCCGTTTGACTGCGAGAAAGTTAGGCAAGACAAAGCTGAGTTTGGTTTGCAAGAATTAACAGAGGTTGTCGATACAGCAATTTTGATTGATAACAACAGGTTAGTAGACATAGCGGGAAACTTACCAATGGAACAGGCATTTGCAGTTGCAAATGAGCTAGTCAGTACAATGATTAAAGGTATAGTCGAGACTATTACTTTGCCGTCATTGATTAACTTAGACTACGCTGATGTTTCTGCAATCATGAAAAACGGTGATGTTGCTGTCATAGGCGTTGGAGAGTCAGACACAACATCAAGAGTTGACGAAGCTGTCAGACAAGCATTAACACAACCATTACTGGATGTTGACTACCGCGGCGCAACAGGTGCATTAGTGCACATAACCTGCGGTCCAGATTTCAAACTGGAAGAATTCGCAGGAGTCGGTGAACTAGTAACTGAAAACATAAGCCAAGATGCTCAGGTAATCATTGGGGCAAGAGTCAACAAAGACTTTGCTAACAAAGTCAGGGTTATAACAATCATGACCGGAGTAAAGTCGCCGTATGTCCTTGGAAAAGCATCTCTAAAAGAACAAGAACACCCACAGCCCGAAATGTCAGAACTCGGCATTGAAGTCTTCCGATAAAATTCTTATTTAATTTTATTTTTTTACTTTTTGTTTTTTGTTTTTGTATTTTTTTATTTTTCTATTCTTTTTTTTATCTTAAGTTATTAATAAACAACTCACAACCTAAGAGAATCTACAAAAGTCAAAACATACATCAGAAGGATGCCTTCACCATAATAATTTTCTCGGGGCAATGAAATAAATTGATTCTAAACTATCTCCCAGGCCGATAATCTTCCCCCTCTTCCTCAAACAATCCTTTTTTTCTATCTTGTCCCCACTTCTCCCAATACAAACTTCTCTCCAACGGTTTTTTCTCTGCCTTCTTTTCCCTTCCTTGCTCAAAACCAACAGGCACAATCGCCTCAATCTGAACATGCTGCGGAACGTTCATCTTTTCTTTTATCAACTCATCAGAATAAGCACCAACCCAACACGAATCAATTCCTAAACTTGTCAGGCCCAACAATAAAGTTTGTATCGCTGCCCCAGCCTGTTGCCTCGAGTAAACCAACCCTCTTTCCCCATACACTTTTTCAAGATGAGTATCATCTGAACACACAACAATCAACATCTTCGCCTCCTTAATCCAATTCTGTTCACACAGTTTTGCTATTTCTTTTATCAAACCCATGTTCTCAACAATCAAAAATCTCAAATGATTGTGATTCCCTGCAAACGGTCCCTGCAACGTCAAATCAATTGCTTCCAAAATATCTTTCCAGCTCGGTTTCTTATTCTTAAAACTCCTAACACTTTTCCTTTTCCGAACAACATGAGCAAGTTCCATGGATTTTGATGGGGGAGGAGGTATAAAAGATTATCGCAATCGAATCTCCCCACCCCCAACCAACCTCTCCCCATCATACAAAACAATAAACTGTCCTTCAGCAACTCCTTCCTGCCCCTGAGAAAATTCAAAAATCCATCTTCCCTTAGATTTCCCCAACTTTCCCCCGTACAACTCACCCAAATGTCTAATCCTCGCCTTAAACTTTTTTCCATTAACTTTCTCCTTAACATTAACAAATTTCAATCCTTTAATCCAAATCTTCTTAAGTTTCAAAATCTCGTGTCCAAAAGGCGCAACAACCAAAACATTTCCTTTTTCCTTCCTAGCAACATATATTTTCTTCCCCGCATATTTCTTTCTAAATTTCTTTTCCAGAAAAAAACCTTTTCTCTCGCCAGTCTTCTCCCCGATTGTAAAAAACCAAGTTCCAGGATGTGTTCCAATTACATTCCCATCAGAATCCAAAACCCTGCCATGTTTTTCCTTAATCCTTTCTCTCAAAAACTTCTTCATATCAATCTTTCCAAGATAACAAATTCCCCGCGAACCTCTTTTATTCCAATTTTCAAATCCTGCCTCGCGAGCAATGTTTCTAACTTCTTCCTTAGTCAAACCGCCTACAGGAAAAATCACCCGAGACAAATATTTCTGACCAAGTCCAACTAAAAAATAAGATTGATCTTTTTTCTTATCCTTCCCTCGTAACAATTCATATCCCTTCTTACCTTTCCGAACTCTAACATAATGGCCTGTCGCAATAAAATCTGCTCCATGTTCCTTAGCCAACTTCAACAACAATGGAAACTTTCCAACATTATTGCAAAGAATGTCTGGATTCGGCGTCAATCCCCTTTCATAATCTTTAAACATTGGTCCGATAACCTTCTCTTCGTAACCCTTCTCGCAATTCTTAACAATCAATTTTATCCCCAACTTCTTACAAATCTTCCTCAGGGTTTTCTCTTCGTCTTTCCATTTTATCGTCGACGGCCAGGGCGGTTTTCCCAGAGGACTTGCGTTCATAAAGAAGCCGTAGACTTCATAGCCTTGTTCTTGTAGCAACAATGCCGCCACACTTGAGTCAACGCCGCCGGACATTGCTAAGATTACTTTTTTCACCATCTAATAAACTAAAAAGAAGAATATAAAAAAGTAAGTAAAAAGAAAAAAGATTGTTTAAACGCAGGGGGTTGAGCTTCTGAAGAAGTTACCGTTACTGTTTATGCATGCGTAAGCCGTTCCATTTCCTACAAAGCTACTAACTTGTATCGGAAGTTCTACCATTGGGTTTATGGTTATTGGACTACCTAAAGAAGGATGACTAAATATTGCAGTGCCTTGTACATCAACATCGCCGCCATGCGCATCTAACAAGATATCAGGAGTTCCAATTAGATTCAAGTTACCTTTAATAAATTCTGTATCGACACGAGGTGTACTGACTCTCTCGCCAATATTAATTCTGCCAGTTACTTCAACAGGATCTGCATCTAGAAGTAAACTTGGAGCACCGATTATATGTAAATCACCTTTGATTATACCTGTATTGACACGAGGGGTATTTATCTTATTAGCTTCGCAATTGTCATCAGCACTACAAGCATTCGCATTAACCCCTGAAATAATCTTTGAAGCAGGACTAAACATAGCATTACCCATCACACTCACTGTAATAACCGAAGCCACAACAGCCGCAATCACAGCAACAACTATCGTCGTCCAAAGT
>JAHITZ010000034.1 GCA_018817405.1 Nanobdellota archaeon | reverse complement strand
CACGCTTCTTCAATCGCAACCTTGCAAAAAACCTTCAGCTTCTCCTGCCGCATCATTTTGTAACGATACTTCGGCGTTATCTTAACGTGCTTGAAGTTGTTCCCGACCGAATTCCCGTAAGTTTGATACATTTTTACCTCTGTTAAGTTTATTTAGAACAAGTCAGTTCTCACCCTGTTTGTAAACACAATGAGCGACGACTCGCTCATTTTTTTATATTCATCAAAATAGAAAAAGATTGCCGCAATTCATCCCACAGCTAAAGCAACGGGATTTGTTGCGGGACTTTAATAACGATGATCTCCAGTGCGATTCTAGCAGGTGTGATTCCACTTGCCAAGCAAAATTAGCTGATGGACAGGGTTGTGATGAAAATAGTGATTGTATTAATGGAGATTGTTCTGGAGGGATTTGTGGAGGGGTCGGAGTAACAGTAGATTTGGCTGTTGTTGATATTGAAGCAATTCAGATAATTCCTGATGTTGACTTGGTTAAAGGAAAAACGGGCATTATAAAGGTTACAATCACAAATTATGCCGATAATTCTACAAGCGGGTTAGTTAATGTTACATTTGACGGATTTGCTTTGACAATAGCAAACGGAGATATGCATACAAAAGAAATTCCTGCAAATCAGAATATTACCTTCTTATTTGATTTTACTCCCAGTTCAACAGGAACTAAAGAAATTGTTGCGAATGTGACGGTTGTATAAAAAATGGTTAAGAAAAATCAGAAAATAAGTAAAGATAAAAGAAAAAGATTCGTTGCTAGTATAATTCTTACAACATTATTTTTATCAACTTTTGTATTAGGATTGATTCCTCTTTATCCTTTTGGGACATATGTAGAAGTTGGAGACATCGTTACATCTAAATTTACTTCGGTTGTGATTATACCAATTTTTCCCCTTGTTATAACCTATAATTTATTAGATACATTAAAAACAAATATTTTTGAAAAATATCTTCCAATTACACTTATTATAATGTTTGTTATTGTAGTTTGTTATTATTATCTTTTATCGCGAATAATCGTTTACTTTTATTTAAAAGCAATAGGAGTTAATAAAGACAAAAAAAGTGCTTGGGCTAATGCGGTTCTAGTGTTTTTTGTTTTACTATTCTCTTTCGCTGTTGTATCGGCTGACAGTTATAGCGATTTGTTTAACAATGGATTAATAGTGCAAGCCAATGTTACAGATACCAAAGAGTTGAGAATAAATTTTGTACCTGTGGATTATAGTTCCTTATTTAGTTTAATGTTTGTTTCTGCAGCGAACAATAATTCCGCATTTATTAATGCAACATATCCATTAGCAGAAGGAAAATACGTACCAACATTTTCCTCAGAGATGAACTTTAGTTCAAATATAGAAGAATTGACTCTCTTTAACCAATGCTCTCTTTTAAAGAGAATTTATAGATTTGGTAGGGTGAGTGGTAGTGATTATGATAGGGTGGTTGGAATAGTACCCAATAACTGGTTTGCGGAGCATGGAGACCCAATAGGTGCAGGTTATTCATGCGGAGGTTTGTTTGGAAATATCAAAGCCATTTTAATAGAAGATTATTTTAGACACGGTGCGGCGCATGAAGTTGGGCACACTCTGGGAGACGTAGGGGGAGTGTTGAGAAAGATAGGATTATGTGATGAGTACAATTCTGATGTCTGGGAAAATCAGGATTCCATACTCGACAGATGTCCAAATGGGGATTCAAATCCAGACAATGGCGAATTATTTGTACATTAAAGATATGGAAAAAAATAGTTCAGATTACTCAAATCAACAAGACAGCTGCCAGGGAAATTGTCATTTTTACAACGACATGGGCAACGGCACTATTTTTGCTGATGACACCTCCCTTGATATAAAGTTCACAAACTTCACATTTAATTCAGACGGGGTAGATGATTTTACAAACGCCTTATCAATTGGTAGTTTTAGTACAGGCCTCCAGTCAGATCTAACGAAAATTCTTGAAATATCAGGCAGAGACAATGCAAATGCAACACGAAGGCCTAAGATGATAGTTATTTGGGGAGTGAATGAAACTGATTCGGATGCGGCTATCGAAGAAGGTATTGATAATGCTATTTCAGGAAATCCCATTCAAACTGATCAGCAAGTCTACATTGTAAATGAGAATGGAGAGCATTATCTTGGGACTTTTGATAAGACTACTGTTTATTTGAATCAGACCTGGCTGTTTAATTATGTTCTTTCGGATGAATCTTTCCTGAATGTTCCGTCGCTGTTTACAGTTTTGAATGTTTGGGAGAATAGATCCTTGACCTATAGCGATATTGTTAGTCAGGTTGAAAGTTTTATTAATGGTACGATTTATTGAATGTTAAAATATAGTGAGTTATAAATCTATTCTGCTTTGGGAAACACCTTAATAATACGCTCTGATTGATAACTTGTTCCATCAGGCATGCTTATTTCTAAACCAAGCATGTAATCTCCTGGGACAGAAAGTGCTACCTGGTCACTTCTTCCTCTGGCTATTTCATTGCCATTGAGAGTCCACTGGAATCTTGCTGCTTCGAAGTCATTTTGGGTTCCATACTTATCCGAGTACTTTGCTTCAAATGGTAGTTGGAAAGGCCCTTGGCAAAAAGCTGTAGCTACTAAAATATCCTGGTCTTTGTTGCTGTATTCGGGTGGAAGGTCCTCTGGACGATTAACTATAACTGGTCGCTGGTCATCTGAGAGAGAATTTCCAAAAAAGTCTAGTGCACTCCCTGTTGTACTTAGTGAATTACGGAGCGCTTCTCCTACAAGGCCGTGTTTGATGATGCCTCCTAGAGTTACACCTGCCTTTATTCCTTTTCCAACTGCTGACATTGTTTTTCCTTTATCTAATTCTCTTTTGTAACCAATCACTTCCCCTCTTTCATTGAGGATTGGCCTTTTTGTGGTGCACCCGGGACTGCCTGCCAATAAAACTCCTGCTAGGCCTAATACAACTGCTGTTCTCATAAACACTCTGCTGGTTTTCATGAGATTAGGAGAATTCTAAATGTTTTTAAACTTTGCCATTACTTAGAAGGTTATACAATGAGAGAATTCATCTACTACTCGAGAACAGCGCCGACAGCAGGAGGTCATATCAAAGATGACCTGCGAAAATCCGGGAGAATTGACATTGCAATTCATTCGGTTATTTCAACTTTCTTTTTGAGCCATAAGTTCAGGACTGATTCTCGCTTGCACCTTGTATTTGCAGGGCGCCCTACTCCGCCAAGACATTTAGAAATGGAGCCAGTGATAGAAGGAGAGACTGGAAAGGATAAAATTTACCTCGCCAAATCAAATGTTTCTACGGTAATTAAAAAAATGCTTTACAAATACAAAGAAGGTAAAAAGAACGAAGTGTTTCCTGGATTTTGGATTGAAAAAAAAGGTATTTTTGAATTGATTGGTGAATTGGCAAATCAGGGAAGAAACTTATACATTTTAGATCCTAAGGGAGAAGACATAAGAAAAGCAGAGATAGGAGAAAATCCGATTTTCATTTTAGGAGACCAGAAGGGTCTTCCTGGAAAAGAACTAAAAAGATTAAAGAAAATTTTAAATCCAATCTCTATTGGCAAGAAAACTTATTTTGCTTCGCAGACAATTGCAATAGTAAACAATGAATTGGATAGAAGGGAGGAAGAGGGGAGGTTGTGATTATGTCATGTCTATTTTGTTAGATTTTTAATAACAACAAATTAATCATCAATCAAATTAATAAAATTTAAGTCTTTAAGTGGGTTTATGATTAATCATTGATAAAGTCGCAAAGCAGTCTTATGGGTTACCTGCTAATTTAATTTTCAACAAACCTGCAGATTACGAAAATTTAAAAACAACAGAAGTCTTGTTGACAAATGAGAAAAAAGGTGTGGGTTTTAGTTTTAGTTGTAATCATGATAATTGGTTTTGTCTTGATTAAATCATTTGTATTAAAACCCAATGTAGAAAAGATGTATACTGGGATTGTTGTTATAAACCCTTCCGATATGGGTGTACTTCCTGGTTATCCAGAAGATTCTGAAGAAGGTGGAGATTGTTGGCAGTGTTATTTAGATGGTTTTGTTTATAATCCTGAGGAAACAGGCATACCTTGGGGAGACATAACAAATGACTATTTTTTAGATAAAACAAATTGCACTAATAAGAGCATGTTTGAATCTGTTTCCTGTCCTGAAGATGAAACAGAAATTGGGTCTAGTTGCGGAGATGGAGTTTGTGATTCTGGGGAAGATGCAACAAGTTGTCCGGCAGATTGTGGTGTAGCAGAAGTTCCTTCAAATGTAGAACCTTCGCAAGGATTAATCGGTGAAGAGGTTGATGAAATTTTAGAAAGCCCTGAACTTGAAGCTTCGGATGAACAATCTGATGAAGTGGGCGCTGGTTCTGTGGAAGAAGCTCTGGCCGGAGAGTCATATAACACATGCACAATTGGGGGTGAATGTGTTACACTTGCTGGAAACGGGGAGAGCAAATGCTCTAAGGACAGCGACTGCACAGAAGAACCAAAACTACAAGAATCTCCTCAATTAAGTGCGCAAGAAAGTTCACTTAAGGAAAATCCTATTCTTGGCCTTTTGTTAAAACTTTTTGGATTGTCTCCTTCTTAGGAGTTAGTAAGGCAATTGTTTTATTTGTGATGCAATGAGACATTGTTATTAAGGAAAGTTAATCTTTGATTAATTTGGGAGAACAAAAAGGATATTTTGTGAACTCTTTAATCTGTGTTCAGAGAAGTTTTTGCGAAGGGGGGTTTTAATTATATGGTGGGCTGATTGTTATATGAGCAAAAATTTGGGTGTAGCCTGTGAATAAGTGGGAATCGTAAACCTCAACGAGAATAGATTTTCAACAGAGCCGGTAACATAGATTCTGTGCCATCACATATTATTTCACCATAATAATTAAAAACTCTGTATGCACTGGAAAACAATGGTTTCAGAAGTTAAAGGCGCATCAATAAAATTCAAATCGTATGAAGAGACTGTCCCAAAAATTCTTGATATCTTGAAATTGCAACGTGAATTGAAAAAATATGACAAGATTGTTCTAAAGCCTTGTTTAACTCGGTCTTCTGAAAATTCTACGCCGAGAGAACTTGTTGAATCTGTATTGAGGTTTTGTCTTGAACATAAAAATCCTGTGGCAGAAATCTTTATAGCAGAAGGTGCTGACGGAGAAGATACTGCTGATTTGTTTGATGAGATTGGTTACAGGGCGCTTGCAGAAAAATATCCTGTGAGTTTGGTTGATTTAAATCAAACAGAAACAGAAGAAATTGAAAATTTTGATTTTTTAAAATTCTCAAATGTTGAGTATCCTAAAATTCTTCTGGAGGGTTTGGTGATATCTTTACCAAAACTTTCTGAAAACGAGGAAACAGATATCTCTGGAGCATTATCAAACATGCTGGGCGCTTTTCCTGCAGACCACTACAGCGGATTTTTTTCTAGAGGCAAGAACAAAATCAGAAAGTGGCCAATAAAATATTCCATTCATGACATAATTAAATGTAAATCTCCTGATTTTGCAGTTGTTGATGCTTCTTCTTATGGAGTTATTTTGGCTGGACTGCCATTAGAAATAGACAAACAAGGTGCAAAGCTCCTGGGCAAAAATTGGAAAGAAGTTTCGCATTTAAAGTTGCTTGATGAGAAGTTGGCTGAGAGGGAAGATGAGAGAGATGAGTTTGAATATGTGTAAGGAAAACTATATTAACCTCTTTTATCTGATTTTTTCATGAAAAAATCACTTCGTTTATTCCTTACTGGAAGTGTACAGGGGATGTTTTTTGAGCAGTTCCTAGTTGAAAATGCGAAGAAAGTGGGTGTTAAAGGATATTTAAGAAAGCTTGAAGACGGTCGCATGGAGATTTTTATTGAGGGTGATAGTGATAAGGTTGATGAAGCGGTTGCGATTTGCAAGAGGGGAACGCAACACACTCAAATACGGCATGTTGAAGAAAAACCTGAAAAGTTCCAAGATTTCAAAGAGTTTAAAGTTCTGAAGATTTAATTTATAATCTATTAGTTATGTGGTTAATAATGAATTAAAATTTTTTATAATAGAAATGTAAAAAAGAAAATAAAATAAATAAAACGGTTTACTCTTCTTTTTCTTCGTCAGAACTTTCTTCTTCTGGTTCTTCAGGTTTTTCTTCTGGTTCTTCTGCAGGTTCTTCAGGTTTTTCTTCTGGTTCTTCTGCAGGTTCTTCAGTTGTTGTTTCTTCGTCTTCTGCCATAATTTTACCTCCTTTACTACTCAATGAATTACCATATTTAAAGTTTACATTGTTAACTAAAACGAACTAATATTCCATAAAATAAAAATTAAAACAAAGTATATAAACGCCTTTTTTCTTGTCTAAGAATGGGCAGAGAGGAACAGATTGTAAATGAAAGATTAAGGAAGTTGAAAGAGTTAAGAAGAGAAGGGGTTAATCCTTACCCTTACAAATATAGTGTTGAAGATTATGCAGAGGAGTTACAGAAAAAGTATGATAAATTAAAACCAGAAAGTCATAAAAAGGACAAGGTTAAAATTGCAGGCAGGTTGATGAGTGTTAGAGATTTAGGGAAAATAATTTTTGGAGTTGTGAAAGACAGTTCTGGAAAAATTCAAATAACTTTGCAAGAAAAAGAAACACCTTCTGGGGCAAAAGATTTCTTTAAGAAATTCATTGATGTTGGAGATATTTTAGGAATCGAGGGAACTATATTCAGAACAAAAAGGGGAGAGCTTTCTGTTTTAGTTAAGAAGCTGGAATTGTTAAGCAAGTCTATCTTGCCGTTGCCAGAAAAATGGCATGGGTTGCAGGATAAGGAAGAAAGGTATAGGAAAAGATATTTGGATTTGATAATGAACGAATCGGTGATGGGGGTTTTTGAAAAAAGAGCAAAAACCATTGAATCAATTAGAGAATTTCTTGTAAACAAAGGCTATAAGGAAGTTGAGACACCGATACTACAATCAGTTTACGGGGGAACTAGTGCAAAACCTTTCAAAAGCAACTTGAATGCTCTTGATATGCCTGTTTACATGAGAATTTCTAATGAAATGTATCTAAAAAGGTTGATTGGGGGAGGATATGACAAAATATTTGAGTTCTCCAGAGATTTTAGAAACGAAGGAATTGACGCCACCCATAACCCTGAATTTACATTGATGGAAACAATGTGTGCTTATGCTGATTATAAACAAAATATGGATCTTGTAGAAGAGATGTTAGAATTTGTATCTAAAAAAGTATGCGGAACCACAAGAGTAACCTATCAAGGAAAAGAGATAGATTTCAAAAGGCCTTGGAAAAGGATAAAAATGGCTGATACAATTAAGAAATATGCTAAGATTGATGTAAAGAGAATAACAAATGAAGAATTAAAAATAAAGTTGAAAGAGCTTGGGATTGAGATTCCTGTATTTAAAAGAGGAGTGGCAATTGAAGAAATTTTTGGAGAATTGGTTGAAGAGAAGCTTATACAACCCACGATTGTTTATGACTACCCCTTTGAAACCTGCGGGTTGGCAAAGCCTAAAGAAGACGAACCTCAATATGCAGAAAGATTTGAGCCTTACATAAACGGATGGGAATTGGGAAATATTTATTCTGAATTAAACGACCCTGTGCTTCTAGAATCTTACTGGAAAGAACAAGAAAAAGCATCAAAAAAGGGAGACGAAGAAGCGCAAAAACTTGACGAAGATTTTTTGAATATGCTGAAAGTTGGGATGCCCCCGACTTCAGGAGTAGGCATAGGTGTAGACAGATTGGTGATGCTTCTGACAGATTCTCCGTCTATTAAAGATGTTATTTTCTTTCCGTTTATGAAACCTGTTGAAAAACAAAATGGAGGGGAACATGGTTGACTTGATTGTGAAGAGTAAAATAAAAGAAGCTGTCAAGGATTTGAATGTTGCTGGTGATGTTGCTGAGGGTTTGAATAAGATTGTTGAAGAGCTTTTGAAAAAAGCAGGCGAGCGAGCAAAGGCAAATGGGAGAAGGACTTTACAAGGGAGGGATTTATAAAATGTTTTTCAAACGAAAGAAAAAGTTTCCAACTCTTGCTGTTATTGTTCTGGTGTTTGCAATAGCGTGGCTTTTCTCTGAGTTGGGCTATTTGAAGATTAATATCCCTTGGATTCCTTTGATTTTGATAATTGTTGCAGTTGGTTGGATTGTTAATAGGTATATGGGTTAATTTTTCTAAAATATAGTCGATTATGCATATGTTTATAAATTAATTTTTTATGTTGTTTTAATGGCTAAAGCTGGACTTCCACCAAAACCAGAGTTACAACGGTTCTATAGAACATTCAGGAACAAAACTCATTTTGGGAATGCTGCTACTCATATTATAGAACCTTTATTGAGAGATTATGATTTTTATGAAAAACAAATACTTGTGTTGAAATCTGGAGGGAGAGATGTTGGCTCTGAAACTGCTAGATATACCCTCTTAGAAAGTGGGCGTAATGATGGAAGGGCTATTGGTGTTTATGAGGTCACAATGGATGGTTGCGTACAGCATGTTTCTGTGTTGCTTCAGGCTTCTTGTGACAAACCAATTGACGAGCCTATTTTAAAACAATTAGATGGGTGGGATTTTGTTGATAGACACAGGGTTTTAGACCAGGCAAAAGATTTAGGATTTAGTAATTTTAGAACCTGGTTAGATGAACTGCCCAAGGTTGTTGATTCTCAATTCAGAAGGGAATAACAAGAACCTATAAAAACTCCTTTTCATTTTTATAAAAATGCCAAAAAACAAAGCAAAAGGTTCTAAGGCTGAGAGAGAACTTGTAGAGATGTTTACAAAGCAGGGTTGGCGCGCAGTTAGGGTTGCTGGTTCTGGGGTGAGTGATTATTCGCCGTGTGATATTATCGCTGGAAAGGGAAAGAGAAGGGGATATACTATTGAAGCGAAGTCTTCGAAAAAATCAACTATTTACATAACGCGAGAGCAGATTGAGGAGTTTATTTTGTTTTCGAGTGTGATTGGTTTAAATCCTGTTATCGCTGTGCGGTTTAATAGAGAAGGTTGGTTGTTCCTCAATCCAAGATTTTTGAAAGACACTGGAAAGTACTGGGCTGTTTCGTTGAAACTTGCAAAGTCGAAAGGCAAGAGGTTTAGTCAATTTTTTGAGAAGTGATTTAGACTATCTTATTCTTGATCAAATAGTCCTTAACGATTTTAAATATTAATTCGTGACCTTCTGTTGTTGGGTGGCAGCCATCCGCCAATAGTTTTTTGTAATCTGCTTTTTCAAATTTCTCGTAAACATTTATGAAATGAACTTTATTCTCTTGTGCAACGGCTTTGACTATCTCGTCGAATTGTTTTATGTACTGGTTTTTACATGAATGTCCTTCGAGCCAGGGAACCGGATCAACCTTGGATTCATCAACAGGAGTTTCTCCCTTGAGGATTACTTTTTTTGAGTGTTTCTTTGCTAGCTTGATAACATTGTCAAGGTTTTCTTTGAATTGCTCTGGAGAGAACTTTGTTTTGTTTGTTTCATGCACAAAGACGGAGTCGTTGCCTCCGACAGAAATTATAAAGACTGTTTCTTCATCTGGCCAGAGGCGTGGTTTGGTTTCTGCTTCGAATCTTTTCAGGACTCCTTCTGCTGTGTCTCCATCAACTCCGAGATTGTAAACCAGAAAATATTCTTCATAATTGGAATCAATAACCTTCTTGTCTAAGAATTTTCTAAGTCTTTGCACCCAACCTCCTTCGATGTCCCAAGCTCCGTAAGTAATGCTATCTCCGAAGATTAGTATTTGTGTCATGACATGTTTAGAAAGAACGAGTTTAAGTGTTTTTTGTTTTAGAAAGTTTTAAAAGACCCTATGCCAGAGCTTTTTTATGGAAAATTACATTTCGCCAAGAGCAAGAATGGGAAAGGATGTTTATTTAGGTAGAGGGGTTAGCATTCTCGGACCTGTTATGATAGGCGACGGGACGTTTGTAGGAGACTTTGTTACAATTGGGTATACTTATTCTGGAGAAGTTGACAGATTTATGCAGCAAGGAACAAGAGATTTGTCAAGATTGGATTGGTTGGTGGAAAAACCTACAGTTGTTGGAGCTAGAAGCAGAATCGGAAGGGGGTCTATTATCTCTGCGGGGTCTCGGCTTGGGGAGGGTTTCGATGGCGAGTTTGATATCTTCATTGGTAGTGATACAGCTATTGGAGAAAATGTTAGACTACTTTACAGGGCCCAGGTTTATGACAGTGTAAGAGTTGGTGATGGTTGTGTGGTTGGAGGATTTGTTGGAGATAATTCTCAACTGGGGAGAAATGTGCGAATGCTTGGTAGCATTATTCATAAGCACAAGGTTCCGATTATAGATAGGCCTGGGTGGGACGATATAAGCGAACCGGGCCCCATTATAGAAGATGGGGCAATTATTGGTTATGGTGCCATTGTTATTGGTAATCGTACTGTTGGAAGGAATTCCTATGTCTTGGCTGGGGCAGTTGTTACAAAAGATGTTTCTAGTGAAGATATCGTCGGAGGTAATCCTGCTAGATCTATTAAAGACAAGGTGGAACTCCCTTCTTAATTATAAACAAACTCTGCTCTTGCTACGATATCTTTCTCTTTAACTTTTTTGTAAACTCCGATGAACTTGTCTTCATAGAATGCTGCAAATAAATCCTCGCCAAGTGGTTCCAAGAAATCACATTCCATTAAAGGTTTCCCGGTCAGAATCTGTTTCATATTTTCGCCCGAAATCCCAACAACAGGCAAGACTTTCTGGATTGCTTGTTCGGCTGGCACTAGCATTTTTCTTAGTGGAATTTCGTTGCCTTCGTTATATTCCTTTGCTGCTTTTTCGAAGTCGTAGAGGTTCACAAAGTTGTCATCGGTTTCTGAGAAGATTGATGCCTTTACTCTGCGGAGTTCTAGCATGTGTGCGCCTCCTATTTTTTCTCCGAGATCAGAGCAGAGCTTTCTGATATATGTTCCCGCTTCAACGTCTGCGATAAATAAAACATCCTTGCCTTTTTTTTCTAAGAGTTCAAATTGCTTTACTTCTCTTTCGCGGAAAGCGCGCTTTACTCTTGATTTCACTGGAGGCAATTGTGTTATTTTCCCTGTGAACTCTTTCATTAATGTTTTTAGTTTTGTTATCGGAAGATCTTCGTGGATGCGCATGATGCCGACGTATTTTTTGTCTTTGTGCATGAAATATTCCGAGAGTTTGCATGCTCTTCCAAGCGTTACCGGCAGGACGCCTGTGACTTGTGGATCTAGGGTTCCCATGTGGGATGTTTTATTGATATTGAGTTGTTGTTTGATATATTGAGAAATTTGGAAAGATGTGGGGCCTGCTGGTTTGTCTATGTTTATCAGGGAGAATTGGATTAACTGGGATATTGGTTTTTGTTTCATGTTAATTGATGAACAAAAGGTTTTAAAAATCTTGAGATTTGGATTAAAATATGAATAAAGAGTATGAAGTTAGAAAAGCGAAAGCTGAAGAGATAGTTGAAAAGATAAGGGATTTGGCTGAAGGGATTTTGATTGTTGGATCTGTAGCGTACAATCCTGATGCTGTGACTTCTGAGTCTGATTTGGATTTAGTTGGAGTATTGGATTTTTCATCAGCAAGTTTTAAGGAATTGTATGAAAAGCTTGGGCAAAGATTTGAGCCATTATTAGTCAAATATGCTACTGAAGGAAAAATTAATAATGTTAGCCTTGTTTGGGATGAGGAATTTGAAATTGGGCTGCATCTTTGGGATAAGGGTGCTTTTGAAAGGGTTGTTAATTTGGGAGATTATAATTTGATATTTGGGAGGGAAGATTTTAGTCGGAATTTTAAGAGCACCTCAGATAAAGAGGTTCTAGTCAATTTGAAGGGCGAGAAATATGAAATCTTTAAAGATCCAAAAGATGTTGACGGCGGTTCGATATTGAAATTTTTTATTTATTGGGAAGACGACTCTGGTTTTTATCCGGGAATACAAGTTTGTAATTTATTGTTGGACCCAGAGGTTATCTATGAGAAGAGAGGGAAGATCTCAGAGGGTTTGAAAAAATTTGAGATTAATCTTAAGAAGAAGTTGAAAGAGACTTATGGTTCAAGTAGCGAGGAAATAAATCTTCACAATGCGCTTGATGTTAAATTACAAAATAAAGTCACTGAGAATTTGAGAGATAGGCTTAAGAGTTATTTTTGACCTTGCAACTCTCTGATTTTATCAATGATCTTTGATGTTGAAATTGGCGTTTTGAATTCTACTATGTGGATTTTGCCACCGTGTTTTTTTACTGTTTGTGCTTCCATACAGTCGTGCCCATAGTCTCCACCGTTTACATGAACGTGGGGCTTTATTGATTCAACAAAAGCGAGAGATTCCTTTTCGTCAAAGAGGGTTATGTAATCCACGAAGTCTAAACTTGCGAGAGACCTTGCTCTGTGTTCTTCTGAGATAATTGGCCTTGTTTCGCCTTTGTAGGCCTTAACTGACTTATCTGAATTGAGACCTACAATCAAAAGGTCTCCTTGGTGTGCTGCTTCTTCCAAGATATCTAGATGTCCTACATGGAGCAGATCGAATGAGCCATTTATTGTTACTACCTTTTTTCCTTCTAGTTTTGCTTCTGCCGCTATTTCTACTATTTCTTTTCTTGTTTTTATTTTGTCTTTGTAGTTTTGAGGTTTCATTGTATACTTTCTAAGATGGAAATGGTTTTAAATGGTTTGTTATTATGCAAGAAATGGCAAGACGAAGATATCGCTTAAAGCTTATGGGTGACAATGAGGTAGACCCTGCTTTTAGTGTGCTTTATGAAAGTTTGAGAGAGTATGGCGTGGAGTTTACGATAGTACCGGCTAATTGTTGTCCCGCCTTATCTGCTGATGATTTTAATCAATATGGTGCTGAATCTATATTAGTATTCCTCGCCAATGCAGGAGAGATTAATGAGGGGCAAAGAGAAGAAACTATGGATAGAATAAAGCAGGCTTGGGAGAGAGCATTTGATGCTGTAGGCTGCTGATTCTAGTTGAATTCTCCCTTCAAATACTTCTTCCTAACATCTTCAGGAAACTTTTCAATCGAATACCTCAACATCGTCCGCGGCATTTTCTTATAATGTTTCCTCAAAAACCCCTCCTCAACTTTCAAGTCCTTCTTACCTATCTCCCTCAAAACCCAACCAACTGCCTTATGCATCAAGTCATGTTCATCATTCAACAAAATATCTGCCAAAGCTAAAGCATCTTTAAAATCCCTGTCACGAATAAAATGAAAAGTCGAAATAATCGAAATTCTTCTTTCCCATAATATTTTAGAGCGGGCGAGTTTGTAAAGGATGTCGCGAGGTTTGTTTTCTAGGTAATGTCCGACTATTTTGTGAGCTGTTAAATCTACAAGATCCCAGTTGTTTATGTGTTTTGTGTTTGAGAGGTAGAAGTCTACAAACTTTTTATCTGGATTTTTTTGGTAAAGGTGGACTAGGAGTAATAGGGCTGTTAGGCGTTCTTCATGGATTTTGCTTTGTAAGAGGGTTTTGATGTCTTCAAATGAAAGGTCATGATATTTTTTAGCGACTGCTCTTGATTCAGGAACTTTGACACCGAGAAAAATATCGCCTTCGCCATACTGCCCTTTCCCTGTTTTGAAAAATCCTTGGAGAAGTTTTGCCTTTTGGGGATCAGAGAGCTTGCGAAGGTCTGCTTTTAGTTGGGTGAGGTTTGACATGGAAAATTTAGAGAATTGAGGGTTATAACTTTTTCTACCAAACCTCTTTTTTATTTAACCAATATTTGCTCTTTGGGGAGTTCTTTGTATAATCAATCATCTTTTTTTGTGCTTTAATTTTTTTGAGGAATCTTACTTGTTCTTTGATGCATAACTTTTCATGTCCAGTTATGTTTTCTTTTTTCCAAGGAAACTTCTTTATCGCATGAAGATAATAATGGTGTGTGTCGTGGATTATTGTACTTGCATACCATTCTAATGAGTGATATGCTGTTTTTGCTCCGACATCAAATTGGGCTTTTTCCAGTATCAAGCAAGATCGCTTTGCGAACCTGATCTTTTTGAGGTATTTGTTTATCTTATTGAAATCTCTCTTGCTATTCTTTTTTATTAGATTGAGGGCTTTTGTGGTTTGATCTTTAAATTTTTTAGAGCCAACAATTTTTAGATTCTCATAATCCATAATGTTAGAAAGAGGGGGAAGTTATAAAGTTATTTCCGATTGTTCTTAAGATAAGACTTCAGGGATTTTGAATGTTTCCACATATTTAAAAAATGTTTCCTTAACATTGTTGCAAAAACTTTGCTTTCTGTCCAGATTGTTATGTAGTCTTCTTCTTTTTGCACCTCTGGATGGCCAATTGTTAATCTTGCTTTTGTTTCATCAAAAACCCCTATTCTTGGTAAAACAGGTCCGAACATTTTGTGATTGAAAACTCTAATCTGTGCTCCAGTTGAAAGCCATTCTTTGTAGGATGAGATTCTATTTTCATCAAATGTGCAAATCATTTTTGCTTTCACACCGCGTTTTACCGCATTCTGCATTTCCCTAATATTTTTGTAGAGGATTTTTGAGAGATTGTTGCAAGCTAGAATTTCTTTCTTAACATTCTGATTTGTCAAGGCTAATTTTTCTTGGATTGCTTTTTTTCCTTTGATAATCCAAAACAGATCCCTACACTCTACACTCTTGGGCATCTCAACTAACTTTACCAAATAATCAACAGATTCACTCAAGTCTTTAACTTCTTCCCTAAACAACTCAGGATTGCTTATCTTAAACCTCTTAGGGGAAACTGGCAAAGAAACAACCTTTCCCTTATCCTCCAATCTCTGCAAGACCTCGTAAGCCTTGTTCCTCGGAACCTTACTATCTAAAACAATTTCCCTAACTGCGGCCGGTCCTAACTTCGCCAAAGCCAGATAAACCCTAGCTTCATACTCTGTGAGTCCAAGTTTAATCAACAACTTAATCTGATCCATCTAATTCCCGACAAATATGCCTATAAAATAATTTCTATACTTTTTGTACCTTTTGGAGTTACATAAATATTTATTCAGTTTTATAACAGACAAGTTATGTTTAAAAGATGCGCTGCGAGAATAGTGACTGGAAATACATTTTACATTGAGTCTGACGGGGGAGGTGGTGGCGGTCCACACGAACACGATGATCTAATCAGATATATGGGAAAAAATATCTACGTAAAAAATCTGCGAGTATTGAATTGTCAGATGAAGAAAAGAGATTAGAAGGATTGCTAATAGCGTTTCGAAAATTATATCAATATACTCTTCCCAATCATAACAAATTCCAGAAGGCTGTCCAGAAGATAGGGTCTCCGGGATATCGCACTGAATGTGGCCTTGAGATCACTCTCGAAATATCTTGAGGAGAAAAAGAAGAAGAGGTAGAAGATTAACTTATTTAGATTTTGTCCCTGGGTGGGTCACATGATTTGATATAGTTCTATATTTCAAGGGAATTTATGGGCGAGAAAGATTGGCATAATACAGCGAAAAGAACAAGAGCTTGTGTTGCTGCTCTGCGAAAGGGTATTTAGTGGATTGAAAGAGGTAATAGGCCTGCCACCTTTGATTTTCCGCACTTGGAAGTCGGTGATTGCATTCTTTTAGTAGAACCAGAGCTATTTGAAGAACCATACGAAAAATACCCTCATAATTTTATCAAACCTTACTTGTCGAAACATGAAAGTGCTAATTATAATGGAAATGTAGCAAGGGTTAATGATAAAAGAGACGTCACTGATGCCCATAGTGTTAGGACTACGGTTTGGGAAATCTCTTGTGAGCGAGATGGGTCTGCGCATAAGTCTTGGTTTATTGATGATCGAGTAAGCGCATATGGCGAGCATGTTTTTTTACCACATCCGAGGTATTTAGAAATATTTTTAGGAAAATGGCGTCTCGGAATGCAACTTAATGGAGGCCGTATCGGTAAATTATTAAAAAAACAAAGTTCTAGCTTTTGGCAAAGAATGAACTATGTTGAACATTTCCTTAAAGGTCTTTATAGTAGTTGGGGGGGGGAAGGGCAATGAAAGAACCTGATTGTGGGCTTTGTAGGGAAGTTTCAGCTACTCTGGAAAAAGGTAGGCTTGATAGGAAAATTGAAGAAATAGAGAATTTTGTTGCTTTTGTTTCTGCAGGACCATTAACACTTGGCCATTTATTGATTACTTCAAAAGAACATTATATTTCTATGGCCACTATTCCTGAAGTCCAGTTTGATGAATTAAGGACCTTGCGAGAGAAACTTGGTGAGCGGCTGACTTCAGCATTTAATTTGCCGCAAACTGTTTTGTTTGAACACGGGCCTTCTAAATATGCTCTAAGGGGGGGTTGTTGCGTTGATCATGCGCATTTGCACATTATGCCTGTTCGTTTGCCTTCTACTCGTGTTGTTAGTAAAATAAAGAAAGCTTTAGGAGAACCTAAGATAATTGAATCTTATCGTGGATTAGGAGAATTTGAAGATGGAGAAACTGCGTATGCTTTTTTTGAATTTGATGGGATAAGATATTTATTTGAGGTGAGTAAACCAATGCCTTCGCAATTTGTAAGACAGATTATAGGAAAATATATTGGTAGGCAATATACTTGGGATTGGCGGCAGAATCCTAGAATTGAAGACATATTAGAAAATGTTGAGAGATTGAAGGCGAGAGACTAAGAGATTATTTCTTCAAAGCTTTTCTGGAATTGTTGGGGATTTAGTTTTGTTACTGGGAGAGTAACATTGATTGAAATAATACAAAATTACAGAGTTTTATGGCAAGATATTCTAAATGGACTAGTGAAAAGCTAACTGAATCTTATCTCGAGCAATTGAGGTTTTTTGTAAATAAAATTCAAGCATCTGCGCATGCTTTTTCTAAAAAAAATCTGAGTATTAAAAAAATGCAGCAATCGGTAAAAAGATTTGAAAAGCAAATTAGCGAGTCCTATCCCTTACTAAAAAGAAATCATTTTGTGTTAATTTTGGATACAGGGTCATTTTATTTTACAGCAATGAACGAGTATCGTGGGCTGCGCACACTTCAGGTGTACACACTTGGTGGAATTGGCGAAGAGTATTTGAAGACGCCTGCCCGAGTTTTAGGAAAAGGACTTCATCTTTCTTCTGGGGATGGGGAAGAAGAATTTTTTACCTTGCAATTATTTGATTCACGCCAGCACCATACTTCCCTTTCGGTTGATGGTGTTGGTACAGTTTCAAGACATCCGTATGTTTTCCTTCCGCATCCTGATCACCTTGAGCGATTTGTTAAAATGCTACCTAATGTCTCTAAGGAAACAAAAGATCTAGAAAGAATTTTGGCTGAATATTATAATGGGACACGTTGATTTATTTCTTCAACGCCATTCTATGAATTGGAGTTTCCTTGAGTTTTGATTGTTTTTGTTGCTTGGCTTGCTGCTTTGCTTGTGCTGCTTTTTGTTCTGCCACAGATTGTGATTTTTCTTTTTCTTGTTTCTTTTTTTCCTCTTTTTCTTCAGGAGTTTCTTCCTTCTTTTCTTCTTCTTTTGGCGCTTCGGTAGGAACAGGTTCCTTTGGTTTTTCAGAAGGTTTATGTCTTCTTTCTCTTTTTGCTTTTTCGAATTTAACAAAATCTGGCAACTCAGATAGGGTGACGCGGACGATGTCTCCTTCCTTGACTGCTTTGACTTTAATCTTTGCAGGCGGCTTCTTTTTTCCTTTAAACCAAATCTCTTGGTTCAGCCACATATCAAGTTTGACCTTGCTTATATCTCTGTCTGGAACTTTCATATGCCTTACAATAAACTTCTTGATTGCCTTAATCGCTCTGCCAGTTCTTCGGTAATTCGCAACTTTGCGCCATTCTTTTCTGAGTGGGATGATGTATTCTTTTTCTTCAATCTTTGGAGGGGTTGTTTTTTTATCTGCCATTTTATCCTAGATGCTTCTTAGCCATTCTTCTTGGCTTGATATTTAGTTTTGTTCTGCGCCAGTGCCTTCTCTGTTTTGTAATTGTGCTTGGGTGAGTTCTGTAGCCTGTTCCAAATTTTCTTAAAACTGCCCAAAACGGCGCCCATTTTGTCCGGCGATTTGCTACACTTAGCTTTATTTTCTTTTGTTGTTGGAGAGGCATTATGCTTTGCCTCCGACTGATTCTAAAAATTCCTTGCCTTTATCTGTTAATTTCCTTCCAGATTTTTTTCCCTTGACTTTTTCAATCAATTCGGCTGATTCTGCTTGTTGTAGGATTGTTCTGATTAATTTTCCACCACCTTTTCTGAACTCTGGCGGTCTTTGTCCGCGGTCTTTTCTGCCACCATACCTTGTTCTTAATCTTTCAACTCCTACTACTCCTTTTATGTAAATCTGCCTTAAAATTGAAGCAGTTCTCTTAAAATAGAAATCTTCTTCTGATGAAGGGCGTTTTTTTGATGTAGAAGATTTAACAAAACCGACCCATTCTGGCTTTTTAAACTCTGGAATTTTTTTCAAAGCTTCTGCTAGCAAGGTATTGTACTTGTTTGGTTGAACTGTCCTTATGTCTGACATGGGGAGATATGAAAAAGAGTGCTTTTAAAGTTTATCCTTTCGTTGTTATCTAATTTTGTTTTTGGTTTGAGGATTTCGTAAATTCTTCATCGGGAATTAAGAATTGACTGGCTGTTGGATTAATCATACAACTCTAAAGAGCTGTATGCGGAGATAGTGGGTTTGGGCTCCATCCGGAATAGCCCAAATAAAAATTAAACAAAAAATAAGTTTCTGATTATCGCCATTAGAACCCAAAATAATCTTCCGATTAATATTGTATAAAACCACGTGCCAAGCGAATTCTCTCTGTTTTATATATTTCTT
>JAHITZ010000033.1 GCA_018817405.1 Nanobdellota archaeon | reverse complement strand
TCGTAAGAAAGTAAATGCAAATCTTGACTGTGCTCAAGACCCCAAGAATTCCTTACAGTAGAATTCTTGGCTGCGTTCAAGAATCTTCGATTCTTGACGACCCGAGGCACGCCCTGGACTTTAGTCCGAGGGTTCTTGACAAATAATAAAAGATGTCGCTTCAGACTTGATGGATAAAAAACTAGGCGACGGTTTCAACATCATCCAAAACAACTTAAAAGTCGCAGACCAGGCTGTAATGCATGCTCACATTCATGTCATCCCTAGAAAAGAAGGCGATGAGTTAAAGGTTCTAAGCTAATCATTCAACAGGTGCATAAGATCTAACCTCATAACTGCCATCTCCTCTCTGTCTAAAATAAACAACACCCTTCCCAACCCATTCTTCAAAACATTCTTCCAATTTCTTAATAACTTCTTCAGCTATTCTACCCTCTCTAACCGAACCCGCAGGAATAGAAAGAGTACATCTTTTGCTTTCACTCGGTGGAAAAGCCCCCTCTAAAAAATCAATTAACGAATCTTCGCTCATCGCCTATTAGAACAATTAACGTTTAAAAGAACTTATGCTCTTAACAACTCTATTAGACTAATTAGAATTGTTTGCGATAACTAACTCAATTTGCACATTTTATTAATAACAAATCGAGACTTTCTGGGTGGGCGGGAGGGTGCAAACAATTCAGGAAAAACTTTCAACAGAGTTTACCAATCACCACTTCTGCACAACCTTCAACATCGCAGAAACAGCCAGCATAATAAAACCAAACTACATCGCAGTTTTCCCAAAATCTGTCTCTACCAAAATCCAAGACCCGGTGATAATCATCAAAGCAATAAAAACATTCAAGAAAAAAACAACATTGCTCGCCAAACCAAATTCTCTCCTTTTTTTAATGTATCCATTAAGCATCATCGACTTAGGAAAGTTTAGAATAGTCCTCTGTTGGGCGGGTTAATGACTCCGGGGAGGCTCAAACTCCCTATGCAAAATTAACAGCAAGATTTTGTATCCAGGACTGTTTTGATTTTAATGGCTCCGGGGAGAATCAAACTCCCGACCTCTGCCTCATGAGAGCAGCGCTCTAATCAACTGAGCTACGGAGCCACTTTTTGCTCAGACCTTAGTCAAGCCTCAACAATTTAATAATAAAAGAAAGGGTTTTTAAGTATGTTGCTCTTCTCACATACATGGCTCTAGAAGAAGCAGCAAACTCTCCAGCACTTATTGCCGAATCAGTATTGAACACATCAAGCGACGTTGCAACAGACATCGCAGTCGGACTGGGCTCAATAGGAAAATGGCTCCAAGCAATCGGAATCATAGTAATCCTCTGGCTAATATTTAATATAATAAACTGGGCCCTCAACAGAAAACGCGTGAAGCGACTGGATTCCATGCGTTCTGATTTAGAAAGAATTGAAAAAAAGTTAGATAAGGTTCTGAAAAGAAAAACTAATTAAGAGTTGTATAAAACACGTTTTCTCCAAAAGAAACTTCTGTTTCAGAAACGTCTGCCCTAATTAATTTAACTAATTTTCTTTCATCACTTCTTTCATTACTTAATTGGTCTAAAGCGCCTGCTATATCCTTTCCATCCACTTCCTCATCAGGATGCTTCAAAACATAAGCGTGAAGAAATTCATTAGCATTCATAACATGCCGAGGTAATCTCACATCTCCTATATTAACATAAGAAAAACGATGCGCCACCGCACCTTAAAAGTGCGGTTTGATGGAGCTCGTTTTTTGGATGCTCAAGATGCTAACCCCACACTTAAGTGTGGAGTTTTCGCAAGCATCTTGACATAAGAAATCAATTCATCTTTCATTTCAGGCGTAATTGGCATAATTAAGAACAATTAAAAAATTATGTAAAAATTTGTGTACCTAAGATTATGTGTAGTATCTGGTTATTAATTCATTTTTGACACAACATCAAAATTGCTTAATTCATTGCCCACCCAATTGTTATCATCAAAAATCGGTCTGGCGGGAAGGTTGGTGTGCTAATTTTTAGAGTATGTAAATAAACAAACTATCTTTCTGATTCTGTTTTGAATTAATAACACATGTGACATCCTCCCAGCCCTAAAGGGTTGACGCGAAGCGTCAATTCCTCACTTCGTTCGGAACTGGGCGTCCTTTCGTTTTACGCGTGGTGCATCTGTTGATTTTCGACGTAATCATAAGCCCGCTAAAATC
>JAHITZ010000032.1 GCA_018817405.1 Nanobdellota archaeon | reverse complement strand
TTTAGAACAAGTCAGTTCTCACCCTGTTTGTAAACACAATGAGCGACGACTCGCTCATTTTTTTATATTCATAAAAATAGAAAAAGATTGCCGCAATTCATCCCACAGCTAAAGCAACGGGATTTCTTGCGGGACTTTAACAAGTAGCCGCTCTTGCGTCTTTGCTTTTCGAACCTTTCCCGCTGTTCGAATCCTAAATGCGGGAGGGAGGATCACGAAGTACGACTTTTCTAGAAGAAAAGTTGTACGCATCAAAAGACTACAATAGAACTCGCTTTGCTCGTCTTGTTTGCCGTAGGCACAATTCGCTACCGCGAATTGATATGTCTTCGGAGAAGACATAAATGCGGGAGGGAGGATTCGAACCTCCGAAGGCACTAAGCACACAGGATCTCTTACGAAATCCTATCTTATATCGCTCTGATGAACGACAGACGTCTTAAGTCCTGCCCATTTGACCACTCTGGAACTCCCGCACTTAAATAAAGATTAAAGAGGGTATAAAAGGGTTTTGTTTATTTTTTTAATTACTCAATTAATCATCTTCATCTTCAATCTTAGAAAGAATTTCATTTGTTTTTTCTGTAATGTGCTGCAGGACTTCCTGCTCTGTTGCGTGCGGGTTTTTTTCTTTGAATTTTAGGGCGTGCGAAGCCCCTGCGATGATTGCCATTTTTAATTTGTAGTCTTCTTCCATTGTTTTGTGAGTGGTGCTAGGTATATAGCAGACCAATTAAATCTTTCGGCGAATTTAATTACTCCGCTAATACTAAACCAACTGAAGAATTTAGTTTGTTCACTATATAAATACTCATGTAATAATGTTGTATAAGCCAGAGCAACAACTTTTAAATAGAGGTTCGTTTTAATTCAGAATGCTAAAGAGGTGCTAATGGAGTTATTAGAAAAATTAAAAGCAGAGTTGAAAATTCGGGGGTTTTCTCCGTTGACCGTTCGTAACTATACTTTTTTCGTCAATAAATTTTTAAAAAAAACAAACAAAAAAGAAAAAGAATTAGACAAGGAAGATGTTAAGGCTTATCTTTCTGAGATGTTTGACACAAAATCCAAGAACACAATCATGCTTGCCGGTGCTTCGTTGAAGTTTTTCTTTAAAGAAGTTTTGAAAAAAGATTTTGAGGGCATTCCACTGCCGAAGAAAGAAAAAAAACTTCCAGAAGTTTTAACGAAGAGCGAAGTCAGGAACTTGATTGAGTCTACTGACACCATAAAGTCGCGGTTGATTGTTTCGTTATTGTATTCTACTGGTTTGAGGGTTTCTGAGCTTGTTAATCTGAAGGTTTCTGATTTGAATTTAGACGAAAAAACAGGATGGGTGAGAAGGGGAAAAGGAAACAAAGACAGATTATTTGTTATGTCTGAAAATCTTTCTGAAGAGCTGAAAGATTACTTTGATACAAGAGGAAAGGAAAATGAGTATGTTTTTTCCAAGACAAAGCCTCTGACGACGAGGAATATACAAAAAATTATTAAAGGAACTAAAGAGCGCGCAGGCATTACGAAGAAAACAACGCCCCACACATTAAGGCATAGTTTTGCCACGCATTTGCTTGAGCAGGGTGTTGACATTCGTCTTATTCAGGTGATGTTGGGCCACGCATCATTAAACACAACTCAAGTTTATACTCATATCTCTTCTGAACAGTTGAAGAAAGTTGCGAATCCATTTGATGGTTTGTTTAAGGAAGATAGTGGGAAAAGTGAATAGGCTCGAGGGTTTTGAGAATGGCTGGGTGGGGAGGTTGAATGGTGGGGGATTGTAGAATGAATAAGCGTGGACATCATGAATTTGGATTAACGCCCGATTATGTTGCATTGTGTGCTTTTTTGGGATGTTTGCGTTGTATTTGAGGAAGAGGTTTTTGAAAAGGTTTTGTTGATTGAGGTTCTCTGAAGTTTATTGATAAGATGCACAAAAATATTGCATACACCTATAAAATTAATAGATAAATCTCGTTCGGAGTTGAAAAGTGATGACAAACTCCTGTTAACGATGCACATATAAAGAGTTAATTTGTATCATACTTGTTCTGTTTTGATGAATAATTAGGGTTTTGGATTGAATTACAAATATAAAGAAATCGCTAAAATTCGCTATCCCCTTGGCAAGACCGCGGGGTATCACACCCCAAAAAGAAAATGAATAATTAATCCTCAAACTCTAATCTTTTTTCTATTTCGCTGATTAAATGTAAGGTGTATTGGCTTTGTTGCATTTTTCTTAGAGCTTTGTCGTGGGTTCTTTCTGCTTGTCTTTTTGTGCTTGTTTGAATTATTCTGTATGGGTAAAAGTCAAGTTGTCTTGTTTTGAGAACCACTTCGTAACGAGAGATGCCGTGGCTTTTCATGGTTTCTCTTCCTCTTTTAGAAAGTTTCTCATACCAGTCTAAAAGTTCTAATTTTAGTTCTTCTGGAAGTCTACAATTTCCCCTAATATTTCCTTTAATCCTGCTTACATCTATGGGGACTTGGTTTGACCTTAATACTTTTGGCATTTGTTTTTCTTGCAGAAATGGTTTCTTAAGTTTTGTTGTGGAGGACTATTATTTAGTATGGAGAAATTAGTTTGCAAGATACAACTGAAAATAGCCCAGATGTTAAATGTTCACCACGCTCACAAGATTTATCAAGATAATAATTATGCGGAAAATGTTTGGTGGTTGGGTTGGTGTAATACTTTAATGAGACAATCAGTAGTCGTTGGTCTGTGCAAATTGAGATTGTATTTATTATTTAATTTTAACGGAAGCTCTTCTGCCTTTTTGCTCTTGCTTTGCTGTCGCCGGGTTTGCAAACTTCTTTTCTTCTAAAATCTTGGACAACCATATTTCTGTCGTATTTTACATAAGCTTTTTTCAAAACATCTGAGCCAGTTATTTCAAGCAATGCGCGTGCAATTCCTAATCTTGCTGCCTGAATTTGGGATTCTCTTCCTCCTCCCCGGGTTTTTATGTGGAAATCAAATTTTGGCTCTTCGCCGAGAACTTGCTGGTAAATTCTTAATGGTTCGGAAAGAGCAAGTTTGTGGAAAAGGCCGAGTTCTGTGTGCGAGAGATAATTAAAAAAGATTTTTCCATTTCCTTGTTTAATTTTTAATTTAGCTACTGCTGTTTTTCTTTTTCCTGAAAAAATTGTTTTTTCTATTGAAGGAGTTTTTGGTTTTGTCATTTTAATTTTACAATTCCTCACTTAATTTTTTGAGTGTGAGGGCTTTTACTTTGATTTCTCTTTTCAGTGAGATTTTTTCTGCGTTTTCAAATTCTGCCGGGACTTTGTTGTAGCAGATCACTCTTTTCAAAGCGTCGCGGCCACGGGCTTGTCTATGCGAGAGCATCCCTTTGACTGTTCTTTTCATTATTCTTTCTGGGGATTTTGGAAAATGCGGTCCTTTCAAGCTTGAGCCACCTCTGGAGCGTTTTTGCTGATAGTTTGTGATTGCTGTTCTTGGTCTGCCAGTTATTAGAGTTTGATTGCAATTAACAATTACTACTTCTTTTCCTAAAAGGGACTGTTTTGCCGCGAAGCTTGCGATTCTACCCATTATTCCGTCGGTTGCGTCGATGATTATTTGTGAGGGCATTTTACTTAATTATTTTAATCCCCTCTGCTTTTTTGTTTTTAGTTATCTCCTCAAGGATTGAAACAATTTCTGATTTTGTTGGTTTTAATTTTTCTTTTGCTTTTTCTGATATTGAAAGAGCGCAGATTCTGACTTTTTTTGTCATCTCGCCTTTGCTAAGGACTTTACCTGGTATGATAACTGTGTCGCCTGCTTTTGTTTGTTTGTCTATTTCGAACAGGTTTACTGAAGAGTATCTTCTAGTTGGTGTTGATAGTAACTTTGAAACTTCTTTCCATGAGGGGTTTTTTATTGCAGCGTTGAGGGTTTCAACTAAAACAGGATTTGTTTTTTTCTTAGTGCGGGACTTTAATTTTGTTTTGCTTAGTTTGTGCATGAACAATTGTTTTATTGAAGGTATTTAAAGTTAACTGTGGCGAAAGATTTTTATACTAAGGTGTGTATTTGTGTGTACAATGAAAAGAAAGAGAGTTAATGTAACAGTTGATGCAAGGTTGTTGAAAAAGGTACGGAAGAAGCTTGATTTGTTTGGTGGGAAACTTTCAACTTTGTTTAATGCTTATTTGAATGATTTTGTTAAGTCAATGGATTCTAAATTCGGGGAGAAGCATGAGGAGATTCTTGCTGAGATTAAGGAGTTGAAGAAGCGAGTGAAGAAAATAGAAGAGAAAAATAATTAGACGGAAAAGGAGGGGTTGTGGATGACTATTTTGTGATATGTGTGTTGGAGCGAAAGCAGTAAACTTTAAATCCCTCCTCTTTCTTTTTCATTCATGAAAATAAACTTTGCAAAGATAGAAAAGAAATGGCAGTCAAAGTGGGAAAAGTCTAAAGCTTTTGAGGTTAAGGAAGGTGGGAAGAAGGAGAAGTATTATGTTCTTGAAATGTACCCTTATCCTTCGGCGTCTGGTTTGCATATTGGCCATGCCTTCAATTATACGATAGGAGACATTTACGCCCGTTTTAAACGAATGCAAGGATTCAATGTTCTCTACCCAATGGGTTATGACTCTTTTGGTTTGCCTGCGGAAAATGCTGCGATCAGAGGTAAATCACATCCAAAGAAATTTACTGAAGATGCAATAAAGAATTACATCAAGCAACAGAAAAACCTTGGCTTGAGCTATGACTGGAGCAGGATGGTGGAATGCCATAAACCAGATTTTTACAAATGGGACCAGTGGATTTTTTTGAAGATGTTTGAGAAAGGCCTTGCGTACAAGAAAGAAGCTCCTGTAAATTGGTGTTCCCAATGCAATACAGTTCTTGCGAATGAGCAGGTTAAAGATGGCAGGTGTTATCTGCACGAGGACACAGAAGTCGAGATAAAGCACCTTGACCAATGGTTTTTAAAAATAACTAAGTATGCTGATGAGCTGTATGAAGATATTGAAAAACTGAAAGACTGGCCAGAGGATATTAAGGCGATGCAGAAGAATTGGATTGGGAAGAGCCAGGGAACTGATATTTATTTTAAGTTGGAAGACTCAGAAAAAATCCTTTCTACCTACACAACAAGATGCGACACAATCTTTAGTGTTACCTTTTTAGCAGTTGCTCCAGAAAGCCCGCTTGTTAACGAGTTAGTTGAAGGGAGTGATAGGGAAAAAGAAGTTAAGGAATTTTCTCAAAGACTTGCGAAGGAGTCGTTTGCTGACCGAATTAACGAGGAAAAGGAAAAAGAAGGAATATTTACTGGGAGATATGCAATCAATCCTGTTAATAATGAAAAGGTCCCGATTTATGTTGCTAATTTTGCTTTAATGTATGGCTCTGGTGTTGTTATGTGTGATGCTCACGACAAAAGAGATTTTAGATTTGCTAGAAAATATGATATTCCATTGAAGTTTGTTATAAGTGAAGATGGGGAAGAGTTGGACGCAATGAGAGAGGATTACGCATTTGTAAATGACGGAATCTTGTTCAACTCGGGAGAATTTAGCGGAATGAATAATCGTGAAGCCTTGCCTAAAATGGCTAATTGGATTGAGAAAAATAAGTGGGGTAAGAAAACCATCAATTACAAACTCAGAGACTGGCTAATTTCCCGTCAAAGATTCTGGGGAACTCCGATTCCTATTATATACTGTGATGGGTGTGGAATTCAAGGTGTGCCTGAGAAGGATTTACCTGTCAAACTCCCAGATAATATTAAATTCACAAGCAAGAAAAATCCCTTAATTGGTTGTAGTAAATTTATGGATGTGAAATGCCCAAAATGCAAGGGCAAAGCAAGAAGAGAAACAGACACAATGGACACTTTTGTAAATTCGTCGTGGTATTTTTTGAGATATTGTGATGCCAAGAATGAGAAGGCGATTTTTGACAAGAAGAAAATAAAACACTTGATGCCCATTGATATATACATCGGAGGAAGAGAACATGCAACAGGACATCTTATTTATTGCAGGTTTTACACTAAATTTTTGAGAGATATTGGTTTGTTGGATTTTGACGAGCCTGCTGTGAAGTTGTTTAATCAGGGCATGGTCCACGGCCCAGGTGGGGAGAAAATGTCAAAGTCAAGAGGTAATGTTGTTATGCCAGAGGTTGTTAGTGAAAAATTTGGCGTTGATAGTGTGCGATTATTCTTGGTCTCAACAGGGGGCCCTGATAAAAACCGGGACTGGAGCGACAAAGGAGCAGAAGGAATTCTAAAGCTTATTGAGAAAGTGATTGATTATGCTTCTAAATGGAATGCAGGGAAATCTTCGGCAAAAGTGGAGCATAAAGTTAATAAGGGGGTGAAGGAAATAACCGAAGACATTGAAAATCTTAAGTATAATCTGGCTGTAATTAAGTTGAGAGGGTTGTTTGGAAGTTTGGAGGGCGAGATGGCGAAGAAAGACTTGGAGAGTTTTGTTAAGTTATTTTCTGTGTTTTGTCCTCACGTCGGAGAGGAACTTTGGTCAAGGATTGGAGGAAAAGGATTTGTTTCTTTATCAGATTGGCCCAAGTGTAATGAGAAGAAGATAAATGAAAAATTTGATAAGGCTGAAAAAGCTGTTGAGAGAACAGTTGCTGATATTTTAAATATTTTGAAGATTGTTTCTAAAGGTGAGCTGGTGTATGTTTATGTTTTGCCTAATGAATTAGAGAACTACTCGGCAGAGGAAATTGCGAAAAGAGTTGGGAAAGATGTGAATGTTTTTGCAGTGAATGATAAAAAGAAATATGATCCTGAAAATAAATCTAAGAAAGTGAAGCCTGGTCGGCCTGGGATTTTTGTTGAATAAACCCGTCGAGTCATGCGAAAAGTTTATAAGGAAGTTATTAGTATATAAATTGTAATAGATGTTTATAAAAGTGGTGAAAAAATATAAACTTAACAATGGGGTGATGCTATTATCTCTCGCACTAGCATTGGTTTTCTTTCTCTCATTGAGTTTTGTTTCTGCAACTAATTGTTATTTGTACACAAGCAATGCAACAGGCCAGTGTGATTCCCCCAATGGATGCATCTGGAGAAGTGACCCTTGGGGAAGTTGGTGTGAAGAACTAAACTGTTGGAGTTTGTGGACGCAAGATGATTGTACTACTACAAGCATTGCCAATAAGAATTGTACTTGGCGAGGCGGGGGGACGCAGTATTATTGTGAAGAGATAAGTTGTTGGACTTGGGATGGAACTAGCGAAGCTATATGTGTTAATAACACAGATGATAGGTCTTGTGAATGGAGAGATGAATGTTTTAGTTCTGGAGGAGGAAATGCAGACTGCTGGGGGATTGGAAATAATCAATCACTTTGTCAAAATACAACTGGGTGTGCTTGGGGAGGTTGTATGACAAAAAGCTGTTGGGATTACACCAGCGAGGGAGAAGATATTTGCAATGCTAAAAAAGATCCCTGGAATGGAAGGAATTGCGTTTGGTCAAATACTTCAAGCAGTTGTATTGAAGATAGCTGCTGGAGTTATGAGTTATATAATAATATTACTACATGCAATGCTGCAAGTCACTGCAATTGGATAGGTTCTTCCAGCACTGGATGGTGTGAGGAAATTGGATGTTGGAGTTTTGACGGAAACCAAACAGGATGTATAAATTCTAATACAACTGACAATCTAGATTGCACATGGAACAGTGGTTATTGCATTGAAGATAATTGCTGGACAGCTACAGATTCTGCAACATGTGGGAATAGAACCCAGTGTATTTGGGATAGTTGGGAAACTTCTGGTTGGTGTGATGAAGTTAATTGTTGGACATGGGATTCTTGGAGCGGAGGAAGTGAAGAAGCTTGTAATGGTAATGCGAGCTTATATGGGCTAAGCTGCAACTGGGTAAATATGTCGGGAGGGATAGGATGGTGTGAAACAGATTTTTCTAATACAAACTGCAGCAGTTATACAAATGAAATGCAATGCTATGATAGTTGGTATTGCTGGTGGCAGGCAAATGACTGGAGTGATCCAAGTGTGGGGGGGAATTGCACAGACCCTGATTGGAGCACAGTGGATGACTCTGGAAGTATATTAAATCAATGGAACCCGGGATGTTATATCTTTGATAATAATATGACTGAATGTGGTTATGTTATAGGGTGCGATAATTCTACTGGTGTGTGTGATACTAACTCAACTCATGCATATAATTTGTCAATAAATGCTAATGGCATAAATTGCACTATAATAAACAGTTCTAGTTTGTGCAACAGCATTCCTGCACTGTCCTCTTGTTGTGCTTGGCAAAGCGGGACATGTACGGTAAGTGAGTTTGATGCATCTTGTTGGAGCAATGTTGATGGAACGCCAAGTGGAGAAGATTCGTGTGATGATGCCACAACTAAATCTAATTGCGATCTTCTTGCAGGAACTCCGTGGTATTGGCCTTGTAAATGGGACAATTCAACCTCACCTACGAAATGTACAATAAAAACATCTGATATTTGGGGTAATAACACACAAAGCTTAGTTACAATAGAAAATAAGAAGACTTGTGAGGCTATTGGTGGTAAATGGATAACTGAAAACTATTGTGCTGGAAATATTTCTGTTCCGACAGGAAGATGTGAACACAAGTTTGATGATGAAACAAATTGCAATAAGGCGTGTTTTGCATGTGAATCTAAATCAGATGGGTCAGCACATAATTCAACTGATGCTGCAAGAGAAGCTTGTTATGCCTCTCTTTTAGGTTTCTGTGAGTTTACAGAAGATAGCAATGCAACTAATGGATATGGAAAATGCAGAGCAAAGACAGAATTTACAACAGGAGTAGCTGAAACGTGCGGGACTGCAAATTGTGGTGCATGCACATTTATGGGGGATCCTTCTGGAGCAAATGGAACAAAGACACCTGAAAGTTGGTGTAAAGACTATCCAACTGCATGTAAGTGGGAGGATGATAACAGCACAACAACAGGAGGGTATTGTTTGGGTAAAGATGCAGAAACATGCAAAGATGCTTGTGACAGATGTGAGACACAGAGCACATGCACTAATGACGGGAGAACAAATGTTGCAAACCAGAGTGGAAGCTGCAAGTGGCAGGGAGGTGATAGTGATGGAAGCTGTGTTGCTAACATTGCAGGAGATGTTGAAATCTGCTGGAATGGAGAAGACGATGATTCTGATTCTTTGATAGACTGTGCTGACCCTGGATGTTATGCAGATTCGTTCTGTGGAATGGTTTCAGGAGATTGTTTTGTTTGGAATACTGAAGATACATGTAATGTAGATAGTAATTGTGAATGGGTTAGTGATGGATGGGGAAGCTGGTGTGACTTTAGAGGGAGTCAATGTTGGAGATATGATGGTAGCGAGACTACATGCAGGAGTATTACTCAAGTTAACGAATCACTAAATATCACATTGGCGCGGTCGCTAATTGGAAATCAAATTAATGAAGTTTATACACTCACTCTGGCTTATCCGGGTGCTGGTTGGGTTAATGGTTCTGTAAATATAACAAATGTTACTGGAGGGCTGTTGATAGGGAATTATACTGTTGATTACACAAGGCAGACTATTAATTTTACTAACAGTAGTGTTATGGTGGATATGATTTGGAACTATACTAATGTTTCTTATCAATATTACAAGAATGAATCCCAGTTTTGCGAATGGCAGGCAGGTAGTGGGAGTGGATGGTGTGAGCAGGACTGGAGCATAGCAGAAGTTTGTTTTGGATATAGTAGCGAAAGTGGATGCAACAACCAAAGTGGTTCTGGCTGTGCATGGTCAAATGATACATGGTGCAGTACAGGAGGAAATGGCACGGATTGGTGTGACAATTATGGGGGTTGGTGTGACCATTCTTCTTTTGTAATGCAGGATTGTTGGCAGTATAGCAGCAATTCTAGTTGTAATGTAACTGGTTGCTCATGGCGCACTGATGAGTGGTCTCAGCCACATTGTGAAGTGAACTGGACAGATAGCATGGATTGCTGGGGATATGGTTCTAGTAATTGCACAGCAGCTAATGGCTGTTGGTGGAATTCTAATAATAACTGGTGTGGTAGTTTGTATGATGAATGTTGGAATGTGTGGACTGAAAGTGAATGTGATAGTGCTTCTGTTGAGTGCACATGGCAAACATACGGGGGAGGGGATGGAAATTGTCAGCCAGCCTGCTTTAATGAAACAATGTCTAATTCTGGTACTGCATGCGAGGCTGTTTCTGGCTGTGTTTGGATGGCAGATCCTGGGTGGTGTGAAGAGCAACAATCTGCAACTTGCTGGAATTCAACTAATTCTAATAACCAGACCAATTGTGATGCAGATAGTGTATGCAGGTGGAGAAATGATGGATGGTGCAATCCAAAAGATGGTTTTAACACTGGAGCAATGGCTGGTGGCGGAGGAATTGGTGGAGAGTGTTGGAGATATGATGGCAATCAATCTTATTGTACAAATAGCACAATCATAAACATAAGTTGCAGTTGGTTTTCAGAGTCAAGTCCGTGGTGTGAAGTAGATTGGAATGCAGGAGGAGATTGTTGGCAATATGCAAGTGATGCCGATGGATGTAATGTTACAAATGGGTGCTGGTTTAAGAGTGATGACTGGGGAAGCTATTGCACGAATATAATGGACCAGTGCTGGAGTAATACGACATTGCAAACTGATGCAAGTGCTTGTAATAATAATAGTTACTGTAATTCTACTACCTGGGGTAGTTGTGAGCCAACGTGCTTCTCAGCTACAACTCAGGCAACATGTGGAAGCGGATGCAGATGGCTTACTGGATGGTGCAATCCTACTGGAATGATGGGTATGTTTGACGAAATGGAAACAGGAGCTCCTACTCCTATTGGAATAGATGGTTGTGGAACAGAGAGTATTAGTCAAGCAAGTGTTGATATCTGCGGATTTGGCATGAAAGATATGGGTGACACTTATGGCTTTGGGACTCGTGTTTATAATTTTGAAAATTCATCTGTTTGTAATAGGATAAAAATAAGTTCGTTTGTTATGGATATGGAAGGAGGCGGAGGAGGAGAAGAAGGAGGACCTACAGCTTTAGAGAAAACAGGAGATGGAAATGAAACTGTCAAATATATTGTTTATCTTGATACAGATGGCAGTATTGTAGATGGTTGTGCAATAGAATCCTTGTCAGGTTCAGAAGGATATGAATTTAAGCTAAGATATTCCTCAGTATGGGATAACAACAATAGCAAAGCAACAGAGACTTTTACTTCATACAAGTGCGATAACAGCAAATGGAAAGTTGCTGATATTAAAACAAACTCGTGGAAACAGAAGATGTGCAATGAGATTGGAGGTCCTATGATAGCGATTGAGAAAGGTGAATTATCAAGGTTCCCAACACTTTATAGCTCAACAGGAGATATGAGGGTTTATGTTGTAACTATCGGTGATACTGGAGATATAACTACACCAACAGATAGTGCAGGCCCTGCATGGGCAACTCCTGGAGCTGTTGATTTTGAGCTTACAGGAGCATTGGAATTTGGTGCAAATACAGCAAAATTTGAGAAAATTTTACAAAAAGGATTTGTTGGATATGAAGATTGTTATAATGGTGTAGATGATGATGAAAATGGTGCTGTTGATTGCGCTGATTGGGCATGTGAGTTTAATACTTATTGTGTTGCAAATAGTTTGGGAACAAATAATGGCAGCTTTGGAGATACAACTATGCCTGTTATAAAAGGTGTTAGAGTAGAGGAATATCCTGATGCTGCCTTGCTAATGTTTGAGTCAAGCAAACCAGTTAATGGAACTCTTAAGTTCTATGGGAATGACTCAACATGTAAAACTTTGAACAAGAGTGTTTATGACGTTGGAATTAGGAAGAATAATACTGTTAGGGAGTTCAAGTTATGGCAGCAAATTGCATTGTATGATGATGGCGCAACTTCATTAGTTACTGCCTTGGATGCTAGTACAGATTATTACTACAAACTGAGAATTTGTGATTCTAATAACAAATGTTCTTTAAGCAAGTGCAGCAAGTTTAGGACAACAACCACTAGCACTTGCGGTTATTGCAATTTTGTCCTGAGATTGAAAGAACCGTCTGCATGGAATGTTTCATATGACGCTGATAGCGATGGGACTTACGAGCATTCTCAAGGACAAGTATGTGGAGTAAATGCAGGAATGAAGATAAATTATACTGATGCAAGAGCAATGAACATAAAACTTTCTAGAAATGATGGAACTATTTACTTTGAATTTTTGAATGTAAGCGTAAGTAAAACAGGCTTGAATGACAAGGTTAGAACCCTGACCACTGCCGATGATAATATTATTGGCACTAGCACACTTGTCGGATTGAATTCAGAATCAAGAGACAAAATAATAAACAACTTGCATCCAGAGGTTTGCAGGATTAAGGTACCATTTACAGGAACATGCGATACATTGTATCATTGTAATGACGCTGGAACTAGCTGTACTGATAGGACTTCATCAGCTACATTAAAAGATGCAACTAATTGTGTTTGGGAAGTTCCATTCTGTGAGTTTTCCACATATTATGAGTTCACTGCAGGTGCTGATGGTGGCGTTATTGGTGGGGGTTCTAGCGGCGGAGGGGGTTTAGTAGAACTTTGTGGTAATGGGATTATTAATACTGGAGAAGAGTGTGATGATGGAAATACTGAAGATGGAGATGGATGTTCAAGCATATGTGAAGATGAAGAAGAAGAGGGTGAAGAAGAAGGAACAGGTCCTGTAACTGGAAGAGCTGCTGATGAGGGAGAAGCTGCTGGAGAAGGTGAAGGTCTTCTTGGTCTTGGCAAGACTGGAGGAACGATTTTGTTTGTGGTTCTTGGTGTTGTGGTAATAGCTGCGATTGTTGTAGGGATTTACTTTGGGATTAGGAAGAGGAAGGGGTATTAAAAGATAGAAATAGTTGTCCATAAATATAGTAGTTATACATTAACCTTTATCTGGTTTTCATTAATACATCAAGATTTGCATTTTGCGTAAACTCCCTACTTTAGTTCGTGAGAAAGTAAATGCAAATCTTGACAATTGGGTCTTCCGGCCTCAAAGACAGTCATAAAATCATCAATTGGTCTGGCAGGGTCGCGGTCATCACAAAGAAGTAATCTGGCACCAACATAAAGTACTGCCACTCCGGTAGTATATACATATTGCAGAGGTTTAAGCACGCATTGCCTTCCAATAACTCTTAAGCTTTCCCTTAATGTCGGTTCTTCTCGCTCACGCATTAATTCAAAAGCATATGCTTTGTTTAATAACTAGTCCTTGTAAAAAAAGTCTGTTACTTTTTCTTTTCTAATTTCTTAATCTCGCTTTTCAGATTTTTAATATAGGTTTCACGTTCCCTTTCAAACCATTTTTTCTTGTCTCTGAACTCTGCTAATTCTTTCTCAACTTGCTTCAAGATTCTCTTGCATTTTTTGATTTTATCTTCTTTTTTCATTTTGCTAAACTCTTTAAAATATCGTAGTAATCCTTTAAAATTTCTTCGTATGACTTTTTAGTAGTTAAGAGTGTCTTTGCCTATAACCTCAATATCCACATCTTTTAGGGCTTCGTTGATATTCTTGTAGCTTCTCCATTTTTCTTCTTTAAGCCAAATTTTAAAGATTAATTCTTTTTTTAGACAAAAATATAGCTCATTTCCCATTAATTCCACTTTGGTTGCCCTCAACAAATATGGTTGTTCGACAACTCTTTTATCATATCCTCGAATCCATATTGTAATAGGTTCTTTTGAAATAATCTGATTTTTCATTATATACTTCCCATCACCTAAATTTATTTTGCCTTCTTTAGTTTCTCTTTCAGAGCGTCTTCAAGGAAAGAGGACAAATCAAGGTTTTGTCCAGCACAGTAAACCTTCACCTCTGTCCAAAGTTTTGGCTCAACTCGAAAACTTTTTGTTATTTTTTGCATAGTAATAAGAGAGTAAAGTAGTATTTAAAGATATATATAATGCAGCATAACAACCTTTATTAAATTAATTATCCTAAACTTAATATGCAAACCATCTTCAAACGCCACACCAAAGTCAAGCTTCTAATTGATCCAGACCCAGAATACATTGAGTACGACCCAGAATTTGACCCAGAAAAAACAGGCAAACCCCTTGCAATAAAAAAAGGAATGAATGGAAAAGTAAATGTAATCCTTCCAAACGGTCAGTATCATGTTGAAGTCCTTAACAAAGAAGATAAAACAATCGCTTATGTCATGATGGATGAAGAGTTTTTACAAGCTGTGGATGAATAATAATTATCTTGATTACACAATAAAATGTTACACCTACTTTAAGGAGCACATAAATATCCTGATACCCCCCCTACATTCTGTTTTGAGTTATAATTCTGGTCTTGGATTAGGTTAAATTAAAAAGAAGGTTATTTATTCTAATTATAATTTTCTTTTTGGGGTTTGATACACCGCGGTCTTGCCGAATTTTTCCAAAAAGAAAATTAGAAATCGCGTCTTGGAAATTCGCGGCAAATACCCAAGTGTCTTGCCATGGGGATAGTTAATTTTAACGATTTCTTTATTTAAGAATCCTCTTCTTTAATAACTCTCCCCCTACCCAAAACTATAAAAATCCAATAAGTAAAAAATTAAAAAAATAAATCTTTTTCTATTTTCGTGCTAGGCTGAACACGTGCTTCAAAGCTACAATAATTGTTGCTGGTACAAACAGCATTGTCAACGCTTGCAAAGCTACATAGAAGATTGGAACCATCTGAACAACACCCTGTCCCAGCGTTGCCACAATAACAAGCACAGTGCCTGCCATTAAGAAGGGCATTGCTTCCTTTGCTGCAATGTTCAACAGACCAATGATAATACCCAGCACAACCAAAACATATGTTATAGCAGGGCTCAAGTTGCCGAAAAGCCCAAAGACCAATGCCAAGATGACACCAATCAAAAAGGCCCAACTTCCAAGCATGTTCCCAGTTTGTTTTTTAGACATTTTTAACCTCCTTTTACTACTCTTTACATGTAATTTTCATTTATATATGTTTGTTTTTTTAAGTTAGTGTAGTCACAGACCTTCCATACAACTTAAAATAGTAATAAAAAAAACTAATCAAAAATAATTGTATGCATCAACATCTTAACCCTAATGGGCTGTTATTATTAATTTCAATAAATAATAAAAAATTACTGTTTCTGGAATCGGCTGGACACCCAAGGGGGAATTTTCCCAGAACAATAAACAAATTGTCCCTCTGGAAAACAAACGTCTATACAAATTATTACACATAGTCTCTGCTTGTAACAACTCAACTTTAATCAAGAAACAAGTTAATGGCAAGGAGGAATATGAAATAATCGGGGACCCAACAGAAGCAGCCTTTAACGTGCTTGCAGAAAAAGCAGGATTAAAAAAATCCGCCTTGCTTGAAAAAGAAAAAAGAATTGACAACCTTCCTTTCAATCCAGAACCATAATATCTATAAAATTTATTGGGATGGGATATACCTCTGTCTTACACATAAACTCCAGTAGAGTAAAACTTATAAACTTCAATCTTACACTAATTCCATGAAACTCATACCACTTGGAGAAAGAATTATTTTAAAGCCAGTTAAAGCAGAAGAAAGAACCAAGTCAGGAATCTATCTTCCAAAATCTTCTGAAGAAAAAAAAGAAGGCATTGTGCAGGAAGTTGGCACACTAAAAAATGGCTCCCTCATCCCGCTGAAAAAAGGAGACAAAGTAATTTACGGCGGCTACAGCAATGAGGAATTTGAACTCAACAGCGAAAAACTTTTAATAGTTGATTTCAAGGATGTTCTTGCGAGGGTGGAGGATAGAGAATGAGCAAAGACAACAGACCCCTATACAGAGTCGAAAGAAACAGAGTTAATGTAATTTATGTACCTCTGTCAGATTTACAACCAAGCGATGCCCTTCATATTGCTCAACCAGACATAGGGAGAGTCTCATACGTGGAAACAACCGAAGATGGGAAGATAGTTGTCCGACAAATTAGTGAAGGATTTGGGCAGGCCCACACACATCGTTTTCCTGTAGCAAATTTAACACCCAATGAATATGGTCATATTATCGATAAAACCAACAACAAGGCTAGAGAAAATAGGGGCTCTCCAATACTAACTCCAGGAAAATCCTTCATGGGAAGAGAGAAAAAAGAATAAAATGACAAAACAAATAATCTTTGACGAAAACGCACGTTCTGCCTTACTAAAAGGCATAGACAAAGTCACAAACACGGTAAAAGTCACGCTAGGCCCAAAAGGAAGAAATGTAATTCTTGACAAATCTTCTTCACCCTTGATCACAAGCGACGGAGTCACAATTGCAAAAGAAATCGAGTTAAAAGACAAATTCGAAAACATCGGAGCAAAGCTGGTTAAAGAAGTCGCCTCTCAAACACAAGACAAAGCCGGCGACGGAACAACAACAGCCGCCCTTCTCACGCAATCAATGATAACAGAAGGTTTGAAGAATATCACAGCAGGCAGCAATCCAATCGAAATCAAAAAAGGAATCGAAGCAGCAACCGAGAAAGTCGTTGCATATCTAAAAGAGAAATCAGTCAAGGTTAATTCAAAAGACCAAATCTCACAAGTTGCAACAATCTCAGCAAACAACGACGAGAAAATAGGCTCATTAATTGCAGATGCAATGGAAAAAGTCGGCGCAAACGGCGTCATAACAGTAGAAGAAGCAAAATCAATAGAAACAACACTTGAACTGGTCGAAGGGATGCAATTCGACAAAGGCTATCTCTCCCCCTATATGGCAACAGACCAGGAAAAAATGGAAACTTCTTTTGAAAATCCTTACATCTTAATAACAGACAGATCAATTTCTTCAGTGAAGGAGTTAGTTCCTGCCTTGGAAGCAGTGTCAGCAGAATCCCGCCCATTGTTAATAATCGCAGAAGATGTAGAAGGCGAAGCACTAACAACTCTTGTAATCAATCTGCTTCGCGGTGCAATAAAAGTCTGCGCAGTTAAATCTCCTGGATTTGGTGATGAAAAACGCGACTTGCTGGAAGACATTGCAATTCTCACAGGAGGCAAAGTAATCAGCAAAGAAAAAGAAGACAAGCTTGAAGAAGTAACTCTCTCAGATTTAGGAACAGCAGCAAAAATCAAGGTCACAAAAGACGAAACTCTTATCATAGAAGGCAAGGGTAATAAGGAAGAGTTATCTAAAAGAATCAAGGCAATAGAAACAAGAATAGAACAAGAAACTTCTGAATTTGCAAAAGAAGACTTGCAAAAGCGTTTGGCAAAATTATCAGGGGGGGTTGCCGTAATCAATGTTGGCGCTGCAACAGAAACAGAATTAAAAGAGAAAAAGATGAGAATAGATGACGCTCTCCACGCAACAAAAGCAGCAGTCGAAGAAGGGGTAGTTTCTGGCGGCGGCTTAACACTTCTCTACGCAATCAAAGAATTAGATTCACTCAACTTGCAAGGAGAACAAACTGTCGGAGTTAAGATAGTTAAAAAATCTCTTGAATGTCCAATCAGGCAAATCGCAATGAATGCAGGCAAAGAGGGTTCTGAAATTCTAGCTAACCTGAACGGCAAAGGCCAAGGAGTCGGCTACAATGCGCGAACAGACCAATACGAAAATCTATTTGATTCAGGCGTCATTGACCCAACAAAAGTCGTCCGAAACGCCCTTCAGACAGCATCAAGCATTTCCGCCCTAGTTCTAACAACAGAAGCCCTCGTCGCAGACTTCGATGACGAAAAGGACAAAGTCGAGGGCAATTCAGCGATAATTATCTAATTTTTTAGTTGAATAATTAAAATTAATTTGGAATAGTCTGAAACTTGATCATCAGCCCTCTTCCCTCAACATATAACTCTCCTGAATTTTTATCAACCATAACTTCTACTCCTTCTGTAAAAACTCTTGAGGAATTATAACTGTGATTTTCTGAAGTGAGTTCTTCTGGTCTATCAACATATTGCGCACTAAACACACATATCTTATGCCTTGTTCTATATCTAGCAGAGCCTAATTCTGTCGCTCTATTACTTGCAGTTTTCTTTCTCGTAGGTAGCAAATTTACGTCTCATCCCATCAATGCGGCACGAGATATTCCTTTTTAAAATTATTTAATTCTACAAAACCAATCCCAAAACAAACAACCCAACCGCAGCAATCACAGTTATCGCATAAACACCAACACTCCAATCCTTAATCTTTGCTCCGTCAAACGGCATCACAGGGATCATATTAAACGCCGCAAGCAAAGAGTTAATCGTTAAACCATAGCTAAATAACGCCCCTAACAAACCAGCATTACTAACTAACAAAAGCGGAATCAAAAACAAAACCGCGAGAACAAGATTAGTCAAAGGCCCTGCCAAAGAGATTTTACCGTTTCTCTCACGCGATATGTGTGAGTAACTTCGGATAACAACTGCGCCCGGCGCAGCAAAAATAAAACCAAAAAACGAAAACGCCAACGCCAGATAAAGCCCCCGGTAATACGCCTGAAACTCTGCCAAATATCCATAACTCTGAGCAACATATTTATGCATCATCTCATGCAACAGAAAACCAAGGCCAGCGGTCAAGAAAGCAATAAAGAAAATCACCAAGAAAGAAGAATTAAGCGATAACAACGCACGATATCCTCCAGAAAGCAAAATAGCAAAGGCTAATGAAATCAATAACCCAGCATACAACAAGTCTTTTTTTTCACGATGTGAGAATCTCATAAAACAATAAATAAAAACAGCCTTAAAAGACTTACGTTAACTAGGTAAATCAAAAACAAAATAAAAAACAGAAAACAAAAAAATTAAATCACTGTTATTTGACAACTTCCAGGACTGTACCACTCTTTTCCGGCAAGCTCTGCATCAATTGCTTGTTGGAATGCGTTGAACGGACATGCACCACTAAGTGTTTTTCCGTTGATAATAAAGTAAGGTGTTCCTCTTCCGCCAGCTCTTTGCGCATCCTGCATGTCTTTCTGGATTTCTCCTCTAAACTTGCCAGACTTCAAACAGGTGTCAATATTATATCCTCTTTCTTGTGCCCAGATCCTTAAGTTTTCATCATTCAAACCCGCCTGGTTTTCAAATATCTTGTCATGCATCATCCAAAATGCCTCATCTCCTCCTTGCTCGCGCACACATTCTGTTGATTCTGCAGCTTTCTGTGCAAAAGGATGTATGCTTGTCAATGGCAAATCCCTATAAGAAAATTTTACTTTTCCAGATTCAATATACTGAGATTTTATCTGTGGCAATGTCTGACTCCAGAATCTCATGCAAAATGAACACTGGTAATCAGAAAATTCTATTATTGTAACCGGAGCATTTTCATCTCCTAAAACAGCGTCGTCATCAACACCAACATCTACTTGTGGAGACCTCTGCTGCTCTGCAGAAGGACTTGGAGCTTGCTGATTAGGACTTGGGCTTGGCTGAGGATTTGCAACAACATTCCCAGTCACTGAACTATTGTCGCCCGTAAATATCACAAGCGCCATCACTATGACCAATGCTCCCAAAACAAAAGTAGAATATTTCCAAAGATTTTCTTTCTTTATTGTAATTGTTTCGTCACTCATTTTACCTCCTTTCAAATCTGTCAGTTATACGTCAGTTATACAATTGCATTTTATATTGTTAAATCTTTCCATACTATTATACCAAACTTGCTTTGCAGAAAACCGCGCACTCGAGTGCGCGGACGAATGCAACTTTGCACATCCAAACGTCCAAACAAGCGACATATACAATTATTAATTCATTTTCTTTTTGGGGTTTGATACCCCGCAGTCTTGCCGCGTTTTTTCAAAAAGAAAATTAGAAATCGCGTCTTGGAAATTCGCGGCAAATACCCAATGGTCTTGCCAGGAGGATAGCGAATTTAGCGATTTATTTATTTGTTACAACATCGAAATTGATTAATTATTTACCCACCCCCTCCAACCTTCCAAAATAGATTGTGATAATATTATTGTCTAGAGCCATACTGTTTAGATATTATTTGTTGTGTCCTTCTGATAAAACAAATGTGCTGGTTTTCATATGTTCTGTCTATAATCAACAGAAGATAAATTTATATACCTTCCTCTCCAAATCTACTAATCTTAAGTAAAGAGGCGAAATGAGCAAAAGTTGTATGTACTGTAAAACTAATATTGACGGAAACTCTGTCATAGATGTTTGCAGAAGATGTGGTATTGGTGTTTGGGGTTCAAAGATGTTCAACACAATTGTAGAAAACATGGAAGGAGCAAGAGAAGCAGGAGACCTCTACCAAGGTTCTGTTTCAGATTCCCAATCACAGAAAACCATTAAAAAATCAGGATTAAGTTGTATCGCAGAAGAAGCCCTGGCACAGCAGGAAGCTCAGCAATCACCTGATATAGTTGAAGAACAATTAGAAGCCCTTGAAGAAGCAAAGCCAACAAAAGAAGACATACCTCCTCTTGTTGAAGCCTTTCCAGAGTTTGCCGAAGCAGAAACATTAGAGCCAGAATCAGAAGTTAAATTAGAGCCGCCAATGCATCAACAAATACAGCAAAAAGAACAAGAATCAGAAGAAGCATTCTTTGTAGATAATTATTAACACGCAAAGGACACAAAACCTTTTCCGTATACTTATTTCTAACAATTCATTGGTCGCAAAGTCTGAACTAATTGAATAATTGTTAATGCTATAAAATATTCTAAAAATTCATAAACCCCAAAGCTTAAAAACTAATTCTCTCACTAAATTCTATGTTAAAGCACAAGAAACAAAAACAAAAAGGAAAGTTCTCATTTACGAGATTTTTCCAGAAGTTCCAGCCAGGCGACTCTGTCGCAGTAGTTCAGGAACTAAGCCAACCATTCGCATATTCTAATCGCCTACAAGGCAGAACGGGCAAAGTCATAGAAAAACGAGGCTCAGCCTACTACGTAGAAATCAAAGATATAAACAAAACAAAAAAGTATTTAATTAGACCAATTCATTTAAAGAGGATAGAAAACGCAGGAGGAAAAATAAAATGTCAGTAGAACCTGGAGAAACGTTCCCGAGGATTCCAGTTCAAGGAACAGAAACACAAACAGGAGAAGGGATAGTAACAAAAAAATATGAATTAAGAGGTAAAGATATTTGGAGTATATTTTTCATAGAGAAAAAGAGAGTTGGAACCGAAGCTCTCGAGAGGGGATATGGGATACATACCATTCCAGATTATATAGAATCATGCATAAGTGTGCTACATTCTATAGGAGGGGTTACAGGAGTTTTTTGTGGAGGGGAACAATATCATCCAGAAGCAAGTTTAATTGGGGAACAAGACAAAGTTGAAAGAGTAAGAGCAGACCTCTCAAGATTACTTGGTGAAGAATTAATAGAGGTACAAGAATAAAATGATCCACTCCAAAAACCCACTAACACTAGCAGAAGTGCAAGACATAGTGAAACCACTAGAAGAAAGGCAGGAAATAAAAGCCTACTTGAAAAAGTTCACAAAACTTTCTAAAGATAAAGCTCTTAAACTAAAAGAAGAAATTAAATCTTTAGGAAATATGAAAATAAAAGAAGAACACATTGTAAAACTTATTGACTTCCTGCCGAAAGATGCAGAAGATGTTAATAAAATTTTTATAGATACTTCATTAACCGAAGAGGAAACAAATGCAATACTGGAAATTGTTAACAAATACTAAAGGTAAAAATGACAGAGAAAGAAGAACACGCAATCATACTGGATTTCCTCCCTTACGGTTATCCAATGGAAAAGCACACGAACCCGATAGCTCAAGCCATTGGCATCAAGACATTTTCTCTTTTAGAACTAATTCCACGTAGGGGCGTGTTATTATCACCAAAGGAAAAAGTTTATATAGGCCCGGAGAAAAGAGATAAGATATACTACATCGCAGGTAGGCTTCATAAAGAGAAGCTTACAGAGACTGCAAAGATCCAACTGCAGGAGTTTGTTGAGGCAGTGGTTGGGGAGCAGGAGAAAACCTTTGTGGAATTCTTCAATAATGCTCAGGCCATGAATACGCGCCTCCATCAACTTGAACTCTTGCCTGGCTTCGGTAAAAAACACACAAGGGAGATCATGGAAGCAAGAAAAGAAAAACCATTCGCAAGCTTTGAAGACATCAAGGCTAGAGTGAAATCCATACCCGACCCAAAGAAAGCAGTTGAAAAGAGATTTATAGAAGAGTTAACAGTAAGACAGAGGTTTAATCTGTTTGTGAGGTAAAGATGGGAGAAGAAAGGAATAAAATATTAATAGCAAACGCAAGAGACGCCGCAGAGGGTATGGCAAGAACTTGTAGACTTGCCAGACAACATGCTAATGAAGGAAGATTTTGTAATGCAACTATGTTTGTGGATGGTGCAGGATGGCAACTGGCCATTTTAGAAGTATACGGAGAAGAAAGCGAGGGTTTAACGTCTAATGCAGATATTGAGGCCTTTTACTTACAAGCAGATAATTCTATTCAGGCTGTTGAATCGTATATCGAAGAGAGGGGGGTGTAGCATAAAATGGGAAAAGGCAAATTAAGAAAAGCAGACCAAATGGCCGCCGAAGTTGAAAATCTTTGTGCTAATGCAACGTATTCAGCTAAGCTAGGTGCCTCTGAGCGCGCAACACTGTCTCTTGCCTCCGCTTCAAGCCACCTAAACGAATTAAAATCCTATATTGTTAGACAAAAAGCAGCAGGCGTTTCAGAAGGAACAGCCCTAGAATTAGGAAACCGCTATAACGCTGCACGACAAGCTTACAATGAAGCAAGAGGGCAAACAGAATAAAATGGCAGCCCCAAACCAACCTAAAACTGAAAAACCAAAAAAACATTTTGAAAAAGAAGACCTTGAAGAAATGTTAATCAGAATTGCAGGCTATGACATCCCTGGCTCAAAAAGAATTCTCGCAGGTCTGACAAGAATAAAAGGAGTTGGCTGGACAGTTGCAAATGCCACTTGCATAAAACTAAAAATCCAAAAAACAAAAAAAGTTTTAGAACTCTCTAAAGAAGAGATTCAAAAAATCGAGGAATTTTTGAAAAATCCAGACATTAAAGATTTTCAAAAAAACAGAAGAAAAGACCCAGAAACAGGGGAAACAGAGCATTGTATTGGAGCAGACCTGGAAATGAAAAGAGATTTTGACATCCGCCGAATGAAAAAAATCAAGTCCTATAAAGGAATCCGTCACACAGCAGGCCTGCCAGTTCGCGGCCAAAGAACTCGCTCGCACTTTAGAAAGAAAGGCAAGGCAGTTAGTGTTCAGAAAAAAGCAAGTAAGGGGAAGAAAGGATAAAATGGTAGCAATAATGACAACAGAAGAAAGGGGAAATGTAACAGCAGTAAACTGCGAGTTTGTAGGGGAGCCAATAAGTTCTAACTTGGTACATCATAATTTTCATCTCTCTGTTTTTGAGGCTAATATGATGCAGGCCGAACAGCTAGCATCAAGTAGTTTATTTGTAGAAGCACTGCCTCGTTATAACAACGCAAGAGGAACGTTTCGAAGTATGGTGCGAGATGTAGCTCTCGGAGCCCGCCCACAGCATTATTTGAAGTTACTCATACCACCATACCAAGAGTTAAAATCTCTTGAACAAATGTTTCCAGAATTGAGGAGAGGAGTGTAATAAGTTAAAATGACAAAATCAAATAAAATAAAAGTCAAATATTATTTATCCAAACCATTTATTTTTTTAGATAATCGTTCTTTCAATACAGATTATAACAATTTAAATTTACTAACCAAAACATAAAATGATCCGCAAAAAAAACCTCTACAAAAAACCAATGAAACCTTTTGAAAAAGAGAGAATCAAGGAAGAAGAGCAGTTAAAGAAGAAATACGCTTTGAAAAATAAAAAAGAACTGTGGAAAACACAGGCAAAAGTTGAATATTGCAGAGGAAGAGCAAAGGCCCTTGCTAAAAAACCACTTGAAGAACAAGAAATTTTGTTTAGAAAATTAAAAGCTCTCGGCTTAAACACAAACACCATTGCAGATGTTTTAGACTTGCAGGTAGAAGATATCTTAAAAAGAAGATTGCCAACAGTGGTTGCACAAAAGAAGTTAGCAGACACTACAAGGCAAGCACGGCAGATGGTAGTTCATAAAAAAATTCTAATTAACAAAAAGGTCGTAAACTCTCCAAGCTATCTTGTACCTCTTTCAGAAGAAAACAAGATCACACTAAAAAAGAAAGCAAAGAAGCCAAAGCCAAAGAAAGAAGAAGCTCCAGCTGCTGAACCGCAGGCAGAACAACTAGCTCAAGAGCCACAAGCTGAAGCTCCGGCCGAACCAGCTAAGCCAGCAGAACCAACTCAAGAAGAAGCCCCAAAGGAAGAATCAAAGGAGGCAACCGAATAATGGCAACCTTTAATCCAAATCTAATTATGGTGGACAATGCTTTTAGGTCTGTGGTAGAAAGAAGAGGATTAAGAAGCGCACAGAACTTATCAATCGGTCAATTAATCCCTGGACAAAGATATGATTGGGCAATGCCTTATAATTCGACTCGTGATAAGACAGAAGCAATTGTATTTTTCAACTCTACTCCCAACGAAGCAACTCAAAGATTTAATGAAGATCCAGTTTTACCAAATCTAAGAGAACATAATTTTTACGTTTCTGTAAGTAAACTAGAGGAAGCAGCATAATGCCAGAAGAAAAGAAAAAAGTTGAGAAGAAAGTAAAGGAAGAAATCAAGGAAATTGTAGAAGAAGAAATAGAAAAAAAGATTCCAACCTCTCTTGAGACCAAAACTAAGAAGAAAAAAGAAGAAGCTGCGGAGAAAGTAGCTGAAGAAGTTGCCGAGGAAGTTGCTGCAGAAATAGTTGATAAGAAGAAAAAAGAAGAAGCTGCGGAGAAAGTAGCTGAAGAAGTTGCCGAGGAAGTTGCTGCAGAAATAGTTGATAAGAAGAAAAAAGAACCTAAAGAAGAAAAAGTTACACCACAAAAAACAGAATCCAAAACAAAAAGGAAAGAAGACAAAACAGGAATCGCTTACATCTCAAGCTCCTCAAACAACACAAGAGTCCACATAACAGACCTTTCAGGCAGTACAATCTCAAAAGTTTCAGGAGGAATGATTACAAAACACTCGAGATTAAAAGCAAATCCAACAATTGCAATGTTCGTCGCTAAAAGGGCTGCAGAGCGAGCTCGCGATTTAGGTTTTACAAGACTGTATGTAAGAATGAAAGGAAAAACACGATTTGGACACGGGCCTGGTACAAATTCTGCAGTAAAAAGTCTTGGCAAGGCAGGCTTTGACATCATAAGCATACTAGACACAACAAAAGTTCCTCGGGGAGGCCCAAAGAAAAAAGGCGGAAGAAGGGGGAGGAGAGTATAATAGCAAACCTTTAAAACTAAAAATTCGTTAAATAAAAATGCAAACAATACAAAACACAAAGGAAAAATTGGTCTTGAGAATAGAAGCAAACGAGCCTTTAGCAAATGCTATTCGCAGAAGCGTCTCTGAAATCCCAACCCTTGCAATTGACGAAGTTGAAATTTACAAAAATGATTCTGCTCTTTACGACGAAATTCTTGCAAACAGGTTCGGCCTGATTCCATTGAAGACAGAAAAATCCATGACAGCAAAAACAAAAATAGATTTCAAACTGTCAAAGAAAGGTCCTTGCACTGTTTATTCAGAAGATTTGAAAGGTCCTGCAGAAGTCATCTACAAAAAAATTCCTTTAACACTTCTCAGAGAAAATCACAAATTAGAATTAATGGCTACAGCCAGATTAGGAAAAGGAACAGAACACGCAAAACACGTCCCAGGTTTATGCTACTACCATCATCTTCTTGAAGTAAAATCATCTCCGCAGATAGATAAAATAATTGAAAAATCCAAAGGCCTTATCAAACCAGAAAAAAAAGGCTCTAAATGGTTATGTGACCTAAACGAAGCAGAAATAAAACAAATTGAAGACATTGATAAAAATGCACTCTCTGATTCCAACGAATTACTTTTTATTATAGAATCCTATGGCAACATGCCAGCAAAAGATATTTTGGCCGAGGCAGTCAAAGCTTTAGAAAAAAACCTTAATGATTTTGAAAAGGGCGTTAAGTGAAATACCAATGGAAAATGTGCAGTTAGATTGGAAGAATAAGAGCACCAGAGATGTTTAAGAAAGGAGAACCATTAGATATAAAGACGTTTAAAGCTGAAGCTGGTCTTTCACATACTACTTTTCCATCTTCAATAGCGAGATGACCTCTTTCTTTATTATTGCAACCTTTCCTATTGAAGTAATAATCAATCCTTAAGCCAATCCCTTTTAATTTAACATACCTAACTGGATCGTTAATTATTCTTTTTTTAATCATATACTTTTAAGAGAAATCAAACTTAAAATCCTTTCGAATCCCTAATGCGGGAGCAGGGATTCGAACCCTGGCAGGCACTAAGCCACTAGCCCCTCAAGCTAGCCCATTTGACCGGACTCTGGCACCCCCGCGCGAAAAACATAAGAATTAATAACTTAAAAGAGTTTCTCTAAAACATCCGTATTCCTAAACTTTAAAAACTCTCTGCTCAAACATCTCCCATGACCAAAGAAAGATTTTATCCTTCAGAATGGTGTTTTCAAAACCCTGATAGAGAGAGAATCATGGCAAGTCCAACATCTCTTCATCGCGTAAGGGTTGTTGAGGTTAAGAGTTTCACAAGACGAATCGGATTATATCTAAGAAACCAGCACTATCAAGGCCCAACATCATTTACAAAAAACAGAATCCAAGGACTTTTGTCTTATTTATGTATTGGCTCTTTGCAGGAATTAAAAGGAAGAACATTAATCGCCCACACAATCCGCGAAGAAATATTCGGCAACACTTGCAATGTAATCTGTGGTGTTGCGCAAGTTGGCTTTCAATACTAAACACAAACTTAATAAATCTCCATTCTAATCATTATAATATGCTCCTCCACCAAATCCCAGTAGGCAACATGGAAAATTTTTCCTACATCTTGGTAGATGAAGAAACAAAACAAGCTGCAGTTGTTGACCCAGGCTTTGAGCACGAGAAAATCCTCAACAAGGCAAAAGAACAAAACCTAAAGATAACTAAAATTCTTCTAACTCACACGCACTTTGACCACATTACCGATCTTGGTAAATTAATGGAAAAAACAAAAGCAAAAGTATATGTTCACAAAGACGAATCCTTAACTGTCCCGCATGAAAATATAAAAGACAACGACATCATCACATTAGGAAAAATAAAAATCAAAGTTCTGCACACTCCTGGACATTCTGCAGGTGGCGTGTGCTTTCTAATTGATAACAAATTGTTTACTGGAGACACTTTATTTGTAAACAGTATTGGAAGAACTGATTTACCAGAAAGCGATGAAAAACAAATGTTCCAAAGCCTAAAGAAATTATCTAAACTTCCAGACAACATAGAAGTTTATCCCGGCCATGATTATGGGAATAAGAAAAGTTCGACAATCTGTGAGGAGAAAAAAGAGAATCCTTTTATGAAGTTTGGTTAATAAACCCAATAACCCAATAATATTCCACAACGCACATTATAACTATCACATCATCAATCCATACTTGGTGAAATGAATAAATATTAAACAATAGATTAGAATCTTATGGTTTTAGATAATAATGTTAAATAATCTTTGGTGGGGTGGGGTGGATGTTGTGGAAAAATGATTATGCTATTTCTAGGTTGCAATAATTTCCTTAGAAACTAAACACAAACAACAATCCTCTTCCTTGGAATAGCATGCACCATACTTGGCCTTGGTTACTATTTGCCCACACCAGCTTTTTCTCTAAATAAGGGCATTCTTATACTATCTCCACTAAATTGGTGTACTACTACTTTACAGATTTCACCTTCTTCAAGGATTCTTAGCGTGTTCGCAATCTTCTTTTTTGTTAATTTCACGTGCCGGTCTACATTAGCGTTGGAAAATAATTATCAGATACGACACACGTTCGTTTAATCTAAAGATTTTTATAGGTCCCTTTTCTACCTTTAAAATGAGAAAACAATTAGATGGTTTGAAACAGTTGGTGGTCACACTGGGCGCTGTTGCGCTAACAGGTTTTCTATGTACTTTTACAGTCTTATCTGTCGACTATTCTCGAAGAAAAAACGTGTCTGCCGACCATTCTATCTCAAGACCATCTTCCATTGTTTCTGGTAAGGTCATAGCAGAGATACCTTTCCATTCAGCCCAGGGTCCTTTTGGAAACTCTTCTCCTTACATTTTTTCGCTACGAACCGGAGCAGGTACAGAAACCATCTTATTAACTAGTCATTCAGCTAAAGCAGACTCTATGATTGAACCAGGCTTTAGTGTTTCAGTAAACGTAGACGACTCGTTTACTCAATACCGTTACGCTAAACATGGAGAATATCACGTTAACTTTGAGAGTATAACGGGTATTTTTGATAGAGGGGGCAATAGAATTAAATAATCTTTAGCAGATTACAAAATGTTAAACTTAGTAGAACATTACCCCCTTGAACATCCTACTCTAAATCTTAAACCAAACATAAAAAGTCCAAACAAAACTTTTCCTTTATTCGACCGGACTCTGGCACCCCCGCGCACATAACGCTCGTTGTGTTCAACAAAGAAGGAAATCCCATAAAAGAAGATATTATAGATTGGTGGAATGGAGAAGTAAGAATAAGATAATGTTCAGAAAAAAGACTAAGAAATAAGTATTAACACTCAAGATATCTGGCAGATTTTATGTACTGTGGGGTTATTTGAGGGGCTTAAATTAGATAAACCACACCATAAAACCTTATTAACCAAAACTCTTCTTTTACCACATGAAAATCGGAATAATCGGTGGCTCTGGTTTAGATGACCCAAACATCCTTCAAGACCATGAAGAAAAAGAAGTTGATACACCTTACGGAATAACATCTTCCAAAATTACCTGCGGCAAGATTTCAGGAACAGAAGTTTGTATCTTGTCAAGGCATGGAAAATTCCATGAAATCCCTCCAAGCCAAGTAAACTTCAGGGCGAACATTTACGCTTTAAACACACTCGGTTGCACACACATATTAACAACAAGCGCTGTCGGCTCTCTTAAAGAAGAAATCAAACCAGGAGACTTGGTTTTTCCAGACCAGTTTATTGATTTTACTAAGCACAGAAAAAACACATTCCATGACACAATCGGTCAGGTCAAACACACCGAGATGGCAGAGCCTTTTTCAAAAGAACTAAGAAACATTTTAATCCAAAATGCCGAAGCTCTCTCCCTGCAACACCACAAAAAAGCAACCATTGTAGTCATCGAAGGCCCGAGGTTTTCCACAAAAGCAGAAAGCCATATGTTCCGGAACCTTGCAGACATAATCGGCATGACAACTGTTCCAGAATGTACCCTCGCAAAAGAACTTGGCTTGGAATACGCAAGCATTGCAATGTCCACTGACTACGACTGCTGGAAACAAGATGAAGAACCAGTGACTTTTGAGATAATTCTAGAAAGAATGAAAGAAAACGCAGACAAAGTCAAAAAACTTTTGTTGGAGGTCATCCCAAAAATGTCAAACCAAGATGAAAACTTCATAAAGGGAAAGATAAGAACAATACCAAACTTTCCCAAGCCAGGGATTCTGTTCAGAGACATCACAACTTTGTTAGCAGACCCTGAGGGGATGCAGAAAGTAATTGAAATTTTTTATAACAGATACAAAAACAAAGAGATTGATGTTATTGCTGCAATAGAAAGCAGGGGATTTATTTTAGGGGGAATTTTAGCGGATAAACTTAAACTTCCTCTGGTCCCAATAAAAAAACCAGGAAAACTCCCTGGTGAAACAGTCAAAGAAGAATATTCTCTAGAGTACGGAACAGACTGTGTTGAAGTCCACAAAGACGCAATTTCTCCAGGGCAAAACGTCTTGATTATAGATGACTTGCTTGCAACAGGAGGAACCGCCTGCGCTGCCTGCAATCTTATAAAAAGGCTCGGGGGCAAAGTAGCCGAAGTAGCATTCATAGTTGAACTGCCAGACCTCAAAGGCAGAGATAAATTATCTGGGAGGAACGTCTTTTCTATTGTGAGGTTTGATGGGGAGTAGTCCACAAAAACCAGTTCGCTGTTTTATCAGAAGGACATAACAAATAATACTGTTCTTGATGTTGCAACAAACGAATTAATTATTATAAATTATATGAGGTTTGATGGGGAGGGAGGATTTTAATTTGACACAATCAAAAACCACAATTAGAACTCAAAACATATTGTAAAGAGATTAATAATAATGGTTTTATGTTCAGACATTTTAATTATTAGTTGTTTTTTGTGCTAATCACTACCATTTACTCTTTAATTTAATTAAGGGGAAGGTATGTTTGCAGGTGTATCTCCTGTGAAGTCCCATGGAGAATGCAGAACTTTAATGTTTATAGTTTCTTCATCATAATCAATTCCATCAGTAACATTAAATGTAACTTCATGCAATCCAATGTCTTCTCTTTCAGGTTTCCATTCAAAAATTCCTGTCAATGGATCAAAATTGAATTTCGAAGGCAAGATATGGGAAGTTATACCATACAAAAGGTCGTCGTCGTCAGCGTCAGAAGCATTAAGGTCAATAGTCAGAAGATGCATTGCATAAACTGTCTTATCACCCACAGGGTCTAATACAGGCGGGTTATTCAGCCCGGGTTCTACAAAAATTGTTTTCCATGCTTCGTTATTTGATTCATCTGGCTCTTCAATCTCCTGTTCTGAATCAACAAGAACATGAATCAAATGTTCTCCTTGTACAGCTGTCCAGGGAACTACTAAAAGTTCTGTGCTATATCCTCCCATGCTTAACGTCTCCTCCCAAATCACATTTGAAATATCATCCAAGTAAAATAAAACATTAAATTCTTCAGCCACACCTGAGTTGATGTTGTGAATCATAGCAAGGATGTTTATTTCTTCACCTTCTTCTGGAAAAGGATTAGTAAAACCAATATCCTGTTCTCTTATCATTAAATCAGGAGCAGGCGTTACTGTAATTGACCTAAAAGCAATATTATTTGTTTCATCACCTTCATAGATTTCATTATCAGGGTCTAAATAAAAATAAATGTCATGTTCCCCTGCTATTTCAGCAACCCATTCTACCTGAGCAAAATAGCTATCACCTCGAGTAGTTACAGTAACAATGTCAATCAGTATCCCATTATCTTCTGGATTACCATCATAAAATCCAACATCAATGCTCGGAGGGTTAATCTCCAGTACATTATAGAAAACCGCTGTAATATAAATTGTCTGGTCTTCAATCGGTGTGTCATCGCTGAAGGTAATATCATCGTTTGTTAAGGTAAGGTCTGTTGCATCTACTTGGATTACTTCGATGGTAATTGTTTCATTAACTTCAAATTCTCCGTCAGAGACAATAAATGTTGGATAGTAAAATCCTGATTGCCAGTGGTTTGGTGTCCAGGTGAATATGTCATCGATAAGTTGGGCTCCTGGTGGGAGATTGGGTGAAGAAAGGGTGAGAATATTGTCGTCGTTAGTTACATTGTTTTCATTATCAGGGTCTGAATAAGATATTGGAAAGGTTAGTGTGTCATTTTCATTGACTATTTGGTCTCCGATTGGAAAGAAGAAAGGTGGGCGGTTTACGTTGGAGATAATTACGTTAAAAATAGTACTATTGGTAAAATAACCATCACTGACTTGAGCTTCAAAGGTGTAATTGCCCCAATCTTCGAAGTCTGTTTGCCACGTAAAGATATTATCATCCTGCTCAAAGTATCCTTCTGGAAGAATAAAATAAGTCATTGTTTCGTTCTCAGGATGGGTCGCATTAATAGTAACGACAAGTGTTTCATTTTCATTGGCGAATATGTCATCGATAGGTTGGATTGTTGGTGCACTAAAAGTAAAAGGATATGCCCAACCAGTCCCATTATTCCAAAGTTGTAAAGCTTCTTCCTCACTTAAACTCCTGTTCCATATCCCTAGCTCGTCCATTGTGCCGTTGTATAATTCACCAGCACCACCATACCAATCTCCAACGTATAATTGTGCAGAAAAAGTGTTATATGTTCTAAAAGGGGTTCCGATCACTTCCCCATTTAGATAATAAGTCATAGTGGTTCCGTTGTGAGTTATTACATGATGATTCATTTCACGAGTTGCGCTCACATCAGAAGTCCAATCACTCCCGCAAGATTGTACCAACCAATACCCAGTATTCGCCGACCTCGCAATTGAGAATTTTTGATTACTGCTACATAGGCCATAGGAAACTAAATATTGTGTGTGAATGCTATTTGGAGAATTTGTAAATGACCAGAAACTTATTGTTCTCGGATTATTGCCTAAAATTGAAGCATCCACTTCTTCAATTGATGTTGCTTCTAATTCACCGATAATGGAAGCATTCAACATATTTCCAAGAATTCCTCCATCTGCAAAATTCCCCCGATATATAGTTAAATCATTTCCAGAAATAACATCTTCTGCCATTACTCCAGAACTTTCATCGAAAGGATAGTAAGAAATTAATCCTTCATTCAAATTCTCCTGCCACTCAGCACTAACAACTCCCAAAAAACTAAAAACAATCACCAACCCAAGAAGAATAAACACACTCTTTTTCATTCCTTTTACATACTTCCCAGATATTTAAACTTTCTCCACAATTTATCTTCTAAGAAAGTAGTAAAATTAGCAAATAATTTTTGGTAAAGGTTTATGATTAGAAAAATATAGCTTCAATATTATCCACCCCTTTAAATTGTCAAGAACCCGCGGACTAAAATCGCGTGCCTCAGGTCGTCAAGAATCGAAGATTCTTGAGCGCAGCCAAGAATTCTATTGTAAGGAATTCTTAGGGTCTTGAGCACAGTCAAGATTTGCATTTACTTTCTCACGAACTAAAGTGGGGAGTTTACGTAAAATGCAAATCTTGATGTATTAACATCAAAATACTTTTATACTGGACGCATTTGATAAAATAAGGGATGATGAGAAAATAAAGAATTATGTTTGTCAAACAAGGTCTGATATAACTGGCCCGATTATCTTTGAATTTCTTAGCTATGCCTTAATGAACGATTATGAAAGGGGAGACTATGACTCTGACCGTGAATTACAAGCTTTAACTGGATTTAGTCCTGAAACGGCGCCGGATTTGGCTAGACATGTTACTCAAATCTGTGAACCTTGTCGTGAAGAGGTTCGATTTCTTATTTTGCTCGAGAGGACATTATCAGAAGACGAAAAGGGATGGCCTGAAAAAAGGAGAAGGGTGGCTAAATTCATTAAAGATATGAAAAACAAAGCCTAAAACTTTTTATACTCCTCTCTTTTTTACCTCGCATGGTGATGATATATTCAAATTCTAGACTTTGGCTGTATGAAAATTGTCCAGAAGCTTACAAAATTAAATACATTGACAGGACATTTCCTGAATTGCCGTCTAGTGTTCATGCATTTTTGGGAAGCATGGTTCATGAAAGTTTGGAATTTCTTTATAATGAAATTAAAAGCGGAAAAACTGTTGAGCTCGATGAATTGGTAAAACATTTTGCAGAAAATTGGCATAAACAGTATACTCTGTGTGTAAGGATTCCTGTCGGAGATAAGGAAGGAGATTATTTTAACAAGGGTGTAAAGTTTTTAGTTGATTACTTTCAAAGCAACAAGCCTTTTTCTGAAAATACAATTGAAACTGAGAGGAAGATTTTGTTTCCTCTTGACGAAAACTACGCGATAGTTGGATATATTGATAGAATTGTTTTGAATGAAAAAGGAGAGTATGAGGTTCATGATTATAAAACAAATTCATTCCTGAAGTCGCAAGAAGAGATTGATAAGGACAGGCAGTTGGCTTTTTATCAACTTGGATTACAGGCGTTGTTTGACGAGGAGATAAAGGTAAAACTTGTTTGGCATTTTCTTGCGTTTGATAAGAAGATTCATTCAAAGAGAACGCAGGAGCAGTTGGATAAATTGAAGGAAGAGACTTTGGAATTGATTAAGAAGATTGAATCAACGACAGAGTGGTCTGCTTGTGGGAAGGCGTTTTGTGATTGGTGCAGTTACAAGAAGTTGCATGGGTTGGGCAAGGAGGAGAGTAGCAAAAAGGTTTTCACGAGAAATGGGAATTTGAGTGGGTGATTTTGAATTAGTTATTTCCTCTTCTTAACTTTTGGTTCGGCCGTTTTGGACTTGCCACGCATTTCTGAAAATATGAAAATGTAAAGAATTTCCAATAAACTAATCGTGTTTACGACCAACAAAACAATAAACCAAATCGGGCTTTTATTTTTAGCAGCTGCTTTCCACAAAGCAAGGCCTTTCCAAACCAAAGACCAAACCGTGATAATAAGAACTAGCCATACAGGCAGAGAAGTATACCATGTTCCGAAGGATTCTAGTGCCATGGGGTGATTAATGAAAGAGTGTTTATAAAAGTTTACCCTATTTGAGAAATCAGATTACCCGAACTCCTCCTTTTATCACTCGGAAAGTAAGACTTTTGGTTTTGGATATTTTACCGACGATAAAAAAAAGAGGATAGAAGTATTTAAATAAGGCTGAAACTAAAAACACGCGTAAACACAAGGAATTGTGTTAAAAAAGAGGAAAACCACTACATCTGGTGGTGTTAAACGAACAATGCTCTGCCCATATTGCCTTCATAGTGAAACGAAAGTCATAGACAAAAGAGACATTGAAGGATTGTCAAAAAGGAGGCGAGAGTGCCTTAAGTGCGCCAAGCGATTTAATACACAAGAAATAGTTAATAGAGTTGACCTGAGGGTGATAAAAAAAGACGGCAGAAGAGAGAGCTTTGATTATGAAAAATTAAAAAAAGGGGTTATGAAGGCGTGTGAAAAACGGCCTGTGAGTTCAGAGAAAATAAACAAAATGCTTGCGAAAGTTGAAGATAGGCTGAGAAAAAAAGGGAAAGAGATAAAATCCACTGCTATTGGTGATATGCTTGTTTCTGAATTGAAAAAAATAGACAAGGTTTCTTACATTAGATTTGCGTCTGTATACAGGGATTTTACAGAATTAGATGACTTTAAAAAAGAGATAAAGGAGTTGATTACCAAATAAAATGGTGAATGGATTTAATGAAAATGGTAATGAATATAATTACTGGGAAAATGGCAATGGTCTTGAAGGGGAAAAACATCCTGATCATGTGGTAAACCCTGAATTGGCCTTGAGTTCTATGAAAATTGGGCGTTGTTTTACACAGGAGGGGAAAAACCCTTTTGAATTTGATTTATATGGAAATTCTATTAACTGGATTGCAGAAGATGTAAGTGTTACTGATGATTCTGGCAAGACGATTTTCATGCAACCAAAAGTAAGAAGGCCGGACTTTTGGTCTTCACTTGCTATAAAAGTTGTGGCAAGCAGATATTTTTGGGGAAATCAAAATAAAGGAGAAAGAGAAAATTCTGTAGAGCAGCTGGTTGGCAGAGTTTCAAGATTTTTTGAAAGGCAAGCATTGAAACAAGGATATTTTGATGAAGAGCGGGCAAAGATATTGGGAGATGAGATTGCTGCTATCTGCTTAAACCAGGTTGCAGTGTTTAACTCTCCTGTTTGGTTTAATGCAGGAATACAAGACTATGACAAAGATGCTGGAGGGGTTTCAGCTTACGTTTGGGATTCTACAACAAAAAGAGTTGTGAAAAGTGAAAAGAAAAGTGACAGACCTCAGTGCTCTGCATGTTTTATTCAAAGCATTGAAGATGATATGGACTCAATAATGGCTGTCCAAGTTGCTGAAGCAAACTTGTTCAAAGCTGGATCTGGAACTGGCACAAACCGCTCTACATTAAGGAGTTCTAAAGAAACTTTGACTGGCGGCGGAAAAGCTTCTGGTCCTGTAAGTTTCATGAAAGGTTATGATGCTTATGCCGGGATTATAAAATCAGGGGGGAAAACAAGAAGAGCAGCAAAGATGGAAATATTAAATGTTGACCATCCTGACATATTTGAATTCATAAATGCAAAGCCTGATGAAGAAAAAAAAGCATGGGCCTTGATTGAGCAAGGTTATGGTGGTGGCCTGAACGGGCCTGCTTATGGAAGTATTTTCTTCCAGAATTGCAATCTTTCTATTCGCGCACCAGATGAATTTATGGAATCTGTAAAAAAAGACGGAGAATGGAAAACAAGATATGTAAAAACAAAGGAAGTTTGTGAAACTTTCAAGGCAAAGGAGATACTTGAGAAAGTTGCACAAGGGACTCATCTTTGCGGCGACCCTGGAATACAATTTGACACAACAGTAAACAAGTGGCATACTTGTAAAAATTCTGGGAGGATTAATGCGAGTAATCCTTGCAGTGAATACATTTTTCTTGATGACTCTGCCTGCAATCTCGCGTCAATTAATCTGCTGAAGTTTTTGAAAGAAGATAAAAAGTTTGACGTAGAAAAATTCAAAAAAGTTGTAAAAACCTTTATCATTGCAATGGAGCTAATTGTTGATGGGGCAAGTTATCCGACTGGAAAAATTACTCAAAATTCTCATGATTACCGGGCGCTGGGGTTGGGATATGCTAATCTTGGCGCGTTGTTAATGGCTCTTGGCCTTCCTTATGATTCAGACGCTGGCAGGGCAGTTGCTGCTACAATTACATCTATACTGTGCGGCGAGGCTTATAGAACATCTGCAGAATTAGCAGGGTTGGTTGGACCGTTCCCAGGGTTTATGAAGAACAAAGAGTCAATGTTTGAGGTTATGAAGATGCATCAAAATGCTGTCAAGAAAATTGATGTTGAAGCAATACCTTCTAATTTGCGTTATTTAATAAATGATGCGTGGGATTCGTGGACAGATGCTGTTGAGCTTGGAGAAAAAAACGGCTACAGAAATGCACAAACAACTGTTCTCGCTCCTACAGGAACAACTGCATTTATGATGGACTGCTCTACAACAGGAATTGAACCAGATATTGCTCTTGTAAAATACAAGGTTTTATCTGGCGGGGGAATGTTAAAGATTGTTAATGGCAGCATTTCACAAGGTTTGAAAGGATTAGGCTATAACGAGGAACAAATTAAGGATATTGTTGGATACATAGATAAAAACGAAACCATAGAAGGAGCGCCGCATTTATTGCAAGAGCACCTGCCGGTGTTTGACTGTGCGTTTAAAGCTGCCAAGGGCAAGAGGGCAATAAATTACAAAGGACATATCAAAATGATGGGTTCTGTTCAGCCATTTATTTCCGGGGCGATTTCTAAGACAATAAATATGCCTGAAGAATCTACAGTTGAAGATATTGCAAAGGCATATATTTTTTCCTGGGAGCAGGGTTTGAAAGCTGTTGCGATTTACAGAGAGAATAGTAAAAGAAGTCAACCGCTGAACACTCAAAAAACAGAAGGAGAGATTGTTAAGAAAAATGCAGGAGGATTTGCTGGAGACAGGGTAAAGTTACCGCAAACAAGAAGGTCCATCACACATAAATTTGAAATATCGGGGCATGAAGGTTATTTAACTGTGGGGTTATATGACGACGGAAAACCAGGGGAAATTTTTGTGACGATGCACAAGCAGGGTTCAACAATAAGGGGCTTGCTGGATGCATGGGCAACTTCTGTTTCGGTAAATTTGCAGTATGGTGTTTCTATAAAGAACTTGTTTAAGAGGTTTAGGCATCAAAAGTTTGAGCCGGCTGGTTTTGTGAAACATGTTGTCGGTGGCGAGGTTGATGACCAAATCAAACAAATCAGAACAGCCTCTTCAATTGTTGATTATGTTGCCCAGTTTATGATGAACAATTTTGGCGAAAGTGAAGGAGGAGTTCATATTGAACTGAAGGACCTGGAGCAAGCAGAAGAGCAACAGGCTTCGCTTGAAGAATTTGAACAAGATGAAGGCATTGCGTGCCCGATTTGCGGAGGTGTTGCACGACGTATAGGGAATTGTGAAATTCTTTGCACGAGTTGTCGGCAGACGACGAGGAGTGGGTGTGGCGAGTGATGTGGGGTGGTGGTGAGCGAGAAGGTAGGGGGTGTGGGGAATGGTTGTAGGGGGCAGATAAATATCAAAGTGAGAGGTGGCTGGTGTTGCTGAGCGATGGGTAACTTTAATTTTGGTGGTGAGCGAGAGGAGGAGTGGGTGCGATAAGTGGAATGGTTTTTTAGTTTGGGGAAAGTAGACATAATACCTTGTTATATGAAATTCCGAACCCCTTTGAAAAAACAAAACATTTTAATAAAATAAAACAATAATAAATTATGATGAAAAACAATAAAAAAATCTTAATTGGAATTGGAATTTTGATACTGATTGTTTTCGTAATTGCGTACTGGCAATTCATATACTGCGAAAATAAATTTCATACATTGGCAAATGAAGAATTAAAGAACTATAAATATTGCACTTCAGATAGCGATTGTAAGGTAGTAAGATGCGGACAGTGTGTGAATTTAGAAGGAGTATCTAAGTACAATAATCTGAAAAGTTATTGTTTTCGAGAGCCACGTTGGAAGTGTTTGATTCCAGAAGGGTGCAGTTGTGTGAATAATGCTTGTATTGAATCATCTACTCCTTTAGTAGAAAGTATTGCCAAAGAGCATTTACAAAAATATGTTCATAATGCGTTTCCCAATGTTGACTTTTTCTCTATGGTGAAAAAAGTGGAAGTTGTTGAAGACGAATGTGAAGCAAATCATTATTGGGAGAACTGGGACAAGGAGCCAATAAAATCGCCATCAAAACATTCATGTTGGATTGTCAAATTTTATTATCCTGGTCCTGCTGAAGGTAGTCATCTGGTAGTTTATGTGGATAAAAACACTAATGAAGTTATAGGTGGCACTCAGACAAAATAAATATGGTGGGGTTCGGAACTCTGCGTCGCTTCGCTCCTTGCCCCGCCTTCGGCTCGGTCATATAACACGGGCTATACGGCTCACCCCGTTCGCCCAAATCGGCTTACGCCGACTTCGTATAGCCCGATACCGTTATGTCTAATTCAGAATTCGGGCTAAATGTAAAATTATAGAAACCGAAAGATTTATTCTCTATTTTGAACATAGTTATCTACTGGTTGACCATCTATTTCTAAATATACTCTTTTCCCAGCAATTTCATAGAATTTCTCAGGTGCATTTCCACCAATAACATTTTCTGTTCTTAATTCAATTGCGGGTCTTTGAAGTAATTGGTCAACTTTATTCTCTATGTTTCCTTGTCTGACGTAGTCTGGAATTGTCGCTAATGAAGCTCCAACTACTACTGCACAGACAGTTTCAAAAAATCCTAATCCTCTTCTTTCTGACATTTTTTATCTCCTTAGGATTAGAATAAAGAGCATATTCATAAATCTTTCGGTTCTTTTACTACTCTGAAGTTAATATTGATGACGCCCGAATTCTGAACTCAAAATCCTTTGGATTTTGCCCCGCTGCGCTCTCCTCCTTCCAGTCGTCGGGAGAGCATAACAGGAATTTAACGGTTCCGAAACCTTGCAGGTTTCTCCACCCAAATCGGCTTACGCCGACTTCGTATAGCCCGATACCGTTAAACATTTTATTCGGTATTGTTACTGTCCAAAACACATAAATAATCCTTCTTCCTTTTTTTCTCATGAAAAAAAACATAATTTTATTGGCTGTGTTAATTCTAGCCTTGGTTTCTTTATTTATGTTTTCATCGTGGACAAATTCAATGATTGTTGAAGAAGGCGAGATGTCTGCTGGGTTGAATTTATTGGCAAATGCCTCTCCGTTGATGATGGGGATTTTTATTATTATCGGGTTAGCGTTGTTTATTTTGATTAGTGTTAAGCCCTGACTAAAGGCACAAACACAAACCCTGGAAACTCTTTGAGTTTTATTTTACCTTTTTGTTTCTTAATCTGAACAATTGATCCGAGAACTGGCGTGACTATAATTCCATCATTAGAAAGTTGAGGGTAGAGATGCTCTGGCAATTTGTCAGCTGCTGCGCTGATTAGGATTCTGTCAAATGGTGCTTTTTCTTTTAGACCTTGAAAACCATTGCCGTCGAGTACATTGACATTTTTATATTTCAATTCTGAAATAATTTGTTTTGATTTTTCTGCAAGTGATTTTATTACTTCAATTCCGTAGATTTTTGATGAGGGTGAGAGCTTGGAGAGAATGGCGAGGACATAACCACATCCGCTTCCGATTTCTAGGATTTTTTGGGAGGGTTTTATGTCTAGGAGGTTTAACATAAAGGCGATTGTATAGGGCTGGGAGATTGTGGCTCCTTGTTCTAAGGGTAAGGCCTGGTCTTCGTATGCATAGGCTTGGAGGTTTTGGGGGAGGAAATATCCACGAGGGACTTTTGCAAATGCTTGGAGGATTTTTTGTGGGAAGCCTTGGGCTTTTAGTGAAGCAAGGAGTTGGGGTTTGTCCATGTTATTAAAAAGGGCAAGAGGTTATTAATATTAACTCTATTAACAAAACCTTTATTAATCAAGTTTTTCAGATATTATAATGGCTAAGAATATTACTGATTTGGACTCTAAAAATTTTGATAAATTCATTAAAGATGATAAGATTGTTGTTTATTTTTGGGCTACATGGTGCGGACCTTGCAAAATGATGGGTCCTGTTTTTGAGGAGACTGCTAATGAATTGAAAGATAAGACAAAATTTGGTAAGGTTGATGTTGATAAACAAAGTGAGCTGGCGCAGCGATTTCAGGTGATGAGTATCCCGACGTTGATTTTTTTTAGAGATGGAAAGCAGGTTGATAGAACCATGGGTGTTACTTCTAAGGATGAGTTGGAGAAGAAGTTGAAGGAGATTAAGTAGAAAACTATTAATACTCGTTTATGTTTGTTTTTTTATGGTTAGTAGAGTGACTGAAGTGTTTAGGGTTGTTTCGTACAGATCTGATGTTGGTGAAGGAGACCCTCCCAATTATATAGTTGCAGAATGTTTGGAACTGCCTGTTTCTGCAAGAGGGCATGATTTAGCAACTTCATTTGAAAAAGTTGAAAGAGGAATAATTAGCCATATGGTGTCAAGCAGGCAACATGGGGCAGCAGCTTACACTCCAAATGATCAAATACTGTGGGGGGGGCTTGTTGAGCTCGGAGAAACTCCAAGAAGCGTGAGAACCCCTTCTATTGATGGATTAGATTTTTCTGTTGAAATACGTTTTTATGATAAATCTCATGTGACGATCCCTGCTGAAACTAGGGCGAAAGGTTAGTTGTCTTTTAGTTAACCTTAAAAAGTAATTTTTTCTTTGTTTATACATTGGTTCCGTAGCTCAGCCTGGTTAGAGCACTAGGCTTTTAGTATTGAACTAAAAGTAAAAGAAACCTAGGTGTCGCGGGTTCAAATCCCGTCGGGACCATTTTTTCTTATTTTACCCCAAATTCCAGAAAGTAGAAAGATTTAAAAACCATCTTTCACAAATTTCTTTTATCATCGTCCAGTCGTTAATTAAATATTTATATTAAACAATAACGCAAAGCCATGCACATATTACAGCCCAAACACACAAAATTGAAGCCTGATGAGGTAAAAAAGTTACTTAATAAATACAATCTCTCTTTTTCACAACTGCCAAGAATACGGATTGATGACCCAGTAATTCCAGAAGAATGCACTCCTGGAGATGTATTTAAGGTAGAAAGAAGAGAAGGAGATAAAATTGTAAACTACTTTAGGGTTGTTGTTTTATAAAAATGGATAAGAAAAAAAATATCCTTATTGAGAAATATCTTGAACAACACTCGCTAGTGGAATCTAACATTAAGTCTTTCAATGGTTTCATAGAAAATAGAATTCAACAAATTGTCGAAGAGCTTAATGAAAGTTTGATAGACCAGGATGTTGAAATAAAATTTGGTAAAATAAAGATAGGAGAGCCGAATATAATCGAGGCAGACGGAAGTATTAACAATATTACTCCTATTACGGCCAAATTGAGAAATCTTACATATGCGGCACCGGTGCATGTTGAACTAAGCGTGAAGTATGAAAACCAAACAGAAAGTGCTGAAGTAGAAATAGGCAGAATTCCTGTAATTGTAAGGGGTGCTAAATGTAACACTCATGGCATGAACAAAGAAGAATTGCGGAAGAATTATATGGACCCTCTTGACCAGGGAGGTTATTTTATTATTAAGGGAAACGAAAGAGTCATTGTTATGTCTGAAGACTTAGCTCCGAATCAACCATTTATTGAAGAAGGCAAACAAGACCTTACATTAAGGATATTTTCAGAAAGAGGCTCGTACAGGATTCCCACAACAGTCAGTGAAACAAATGAAGGGATATTAGAATTGACATTCAGCAGATTGCGAAATGTCCCTATTTTGGTTTTGCTTAAAGCCCTTGGAATGGTAAAGGAAGAGGAGATTGCAAAAAGGATTGGGATTGAAAATGACTGTTTGATTGTTAACCTATATGAGTTTGCAAATTTGCAAAGTGCTGAAGATGCTATGATGTATATTGCTGAAAAGTCAGGGATACAAGGAACAAAAAAAGAAATCTTGGACAGGGTAAAACAAAGAATTGATTCTTTTTTGCTCCCGAACATCGGCATGAACAAAAGTTCAAGGGCGGATAAAGCGTTTACGCTGTGCAGAATTGTTAGATTGTATCTGAGAGCAAAAGATGATAAGAGAATAAGAACAGATAAAGACCACTATTCAAACAAAAGAGTAAAACTTTCTGGAGACCTTATGGCTGATTTGTTCCGTGTCAATTTGAAGATTCTTGTTAGAGATATTCAGTATTCTTTACAAAAGATATCTAAAAGAAAAAAGTTCTATTCATTAAAGACAATTGCTAAATCAACCTTGTTCACACATCGAGTTGAAAGTGCGATAGCTACAGGATCTTGGATAGGCGAAAGAAGTGGGGTTACACAAAACATGCAAAAAACTAATTACCTTGATGTTCTATCACAATTGCAGAGGGTTACAAGTCTTCTTCCAGGAGACCAAGAAAATTTTAAGGCAAGAACCTTGCATCCGACACATTATGGGAGATTTTGCCCTACAGAAACTCCGGAAGGGACTGAGATTGGTTTAAGAAAAAATCTCTCACTTCTAGCTAAAATTTCAACAGCAATTGATTTTGACGAGAATAGTGCAATTAAAAAATTTGAATCATTTGGATTAAGAAAAGAAGATCAAAATGGCACAGATGTTTTTCTTAACGGAAGGTTTATTGGTTTTATTGAAAATCCTAAAGAGTTTTCTCAAAAGTTGAGGGAGTTAAGAAGGAAGAAAGAAATTCCCCACGAAGTCAGCGTGTCTTATGATGATATTCTTGAACGTGTTGTAATTCTTTCAGGGGTGGGAAGAGTCTTAAGACCATTAGTCATAGTGGAAAATGGAGCTTCAAAAATAAACGACGAAGACCTTGTTTTACTTGAACAGGGGGAGATAAAATGGATTGATTTTGTTGATAAAGGGATTATTGAATATATTGATGCTGGTGAGGAAGAAAACACATTTATTGCTTTAAATGAAGAAGATATCACAGGCGAACATACACATCTTGAAATTCACCCTATTGATGTGTTTGGTTTGATTACTTCTTTAGTGCCTTTTGCCAACCACGACCAGAGCTCTCGATTGAATAGAGGAAGCAAGACATTAAAACAGAGCTTGGGAATTTATGCTGCAAATTATTTGGTAAGGGTTGATACAGATGTTTCAATCTTGCATTATCCTCAAAGACCGTTAGTAAGGAGTTTTATTTATGACACACTCAAGGTGCATCCTGCAGGACAAAACATTGTCTTGGCGATAATGCCTTTTGAAGGTTATAATATAGCAGATTCTATTGTTTTGAATAGTGCGAGTATAGACAGGGGGATGGGCAGAAGCACATACTTTAGACCATACTCTGCAACAGAATTGCAGTATGCTGGAGGACTATCTGATGAAATTACTATTCCGGACAAAGATGTCTCGAGTTACAGAACTGAAGAAGTTTATAAATTTTTAGAAGATGATGGAATTGCTTACCCTGAAGCAGACATGGTGGCAGGAGAGGTTGTGATAGGCAAGGTAACTCCTCCTAAATTCTTGTCTGAGGCAAGGGATTTAAGCATTCAGGCGAAAAAAGAAGCCAGCTCTGTGATAAGACAGGGAGAAAGAGCGACTGTTGACGCTTCTTTTATCAGTGTCGATAGTGAGGGAAACAAGATTGTTGATGTAAGGACAAGAGACTCAAGATTACCCGAGGTTGGAGATAAATTTTCTTCGCCACACGGACAGAAAGGAGTTGTTGGGATGATTGCAAATCCTGATGATGTTCCATTTACAGGCAGTGGAATTACTCCTGACTTGATGTTTAATCCACATGGAATCCCGAGCAGAATGACTGTAGGTTATTTAATAGAAATTCTAGCAAGTAAGACTGCAGCAATAAGTGGAAAGATTGTTGACGGGACTCCGTTTACAGGACAAAGTGTTAAGGAACTAGAAGAACAATTGAAAGAAATGGGATTTAGTTATGACGGTAAGGAAACAATGTACAACGGGGTAACAGGAAAGAAAATGGATGCTAAAATTTATATTGGCAGTATGTATTACTTAAAACTGAAGAGGATGGTTAAGAACTTAATTCATGCAAGAGCTTCTGGAAAAGTCGCTTTGCTGACAAGACAGCCAATTGAAGGTCGTGCAAAAGGCGGTGGTCTCAGGTTAGGAGAAATGGAACAACAGGCGTTGGCAGGGCATGGTGCATCTTTGTTATTGAAAGAAAGGTATGATTCAGACAAGACAATTGTGCATGTATGTGGGGAGTGCGATAGTATTGGTTATGAAGATGCTATCAGAAACAAAACAGTCTGTCCATCTTGTGGAGGCGGAGAAGCAGAGCCTGTTGAAGTTTCATATGCCTTTAAACTGCTTGTTGACGAGCTGCTTGGCTTGGGCATTCAAACTAAATTTGTATTGAAGAATAAATATGATCAATAAAATGAACAAAAGACAAATACTTAATATATTATTTTGGATTACATTGATAATTGCAGTTATATTGGTAATTTGGAGAATATTTGGCAACAGCCCCACAGAACTTAGCATTGTTATAGTCTTGTTTCTGACTTTGATATTTAAGGTCTGGGCGATTAGTGATGAAACAAAAGAATTTAAGCATGAAGTTAAGATGTCTTTTGTTAAAGTAAAAAAAGACTTTGATGATTTGAAAAATAAATTAGAGAAGAGGAAAAAATGATTAAACATTCAAGAAAGCAAATAAGGTCTGTGAGATTTTGTTTGCTTAGTGCTGAACAGATTAAAAAACTTAGCGCTGTAAAGGTTGTGACTCCAGAACTTTATGATATTGACGGGTTTCCTGTTGACGGCGGGCTGATGGACTTAAGGTTAGGGGCAATTGACCCTGGAGTTAGGTGCAGAACTTGCGGGAAACGTGTTAAGGAATGTCCTGGTCATTCTGGAAGCATTGAATTGGCAAGACCTATCCTTCATATTAAATACATTCCTCTAATAGAACTTTGCTTAAGGAGTTTTTGTCCTTATTGCGGAAAATTAGCTTTGAGCAAAGAAAAACAAAAAGGCTTGAGTCCTGCAAAAAAAGCTAAAAAAGCAAGAGATGCTAAGAAATGCCCTCACTGTAACGAGAATATTAACAGAGTGAAACTTGAAAAACCAACCAGTTTTTTCGTGGACAAAAAAAGGCTGAATCCTATAGAAATAAGAGAAAGACTTGTTAATATCCCTGATGAAGAACTAAGAAGAATAGGAATAAATACTCATTCGGCACGACCAGAAAGAGCAGTTATCTCGTTATTGCTGGTTCCTTCTGTTACTGTAAGGCCGTCAATCACTCTTGACACAGGGGAAAGAAGTGAAGATGACCTGACTCATAAATTGAGTGATATTATAAGAGCCAACCAAAGACTATGGGAAAATCTAAATGCCGGAGCTCCAGAAGTTATTATAGAAGACCTTTGGGATTTATTGCAATATCATGTTACAACTTTTTTTGATAACAATGTCACGAGGATACCTCCTGCAAGGCACCGTTCTGGACAGCCATTAAAAACAATCACTGAAAGAATTAAAGGAAAAGAGGGCAGAATAAGGCACAACCTTGCAGGAAAAAGGGTTAATTACTCTGCGAGAAGTGTTATTTCGCCAGACCCTTACCTGAGAATTAATGAAATCGGAGTGCCACAGCAAATCGCAGAAGTCATTACAGTAGCTGAATCTGTCACAAGCACCAATATTGAAGAGATAAAGAATTTAATCAGAAACGGAACAGCATATCCTGGAGTAAACAACGTGATAAGGATAGACGGAAGGAGGAAACGCATTACTGAAGATTTGAAAGAAGAAATAGTTGCAGAGATACAGCCAGGATATAAAGTTGAGAGACACTTAAGAGACGGAGACATAGTTCTGTTCAACAGGCACCCCACATTGCATAAGCAAGGGCTGATGGCACATTATGTAAAAGTTCTTCCAGGAAGAACATTTAGATTGAACCCTGCAGCAGCAGCTCCTTACAACGCAGATTTTGACGGAGATGAAATGAATATACATAGTCCTCAAAATGAAGAAGCGCTGTCTGAAGCAAAAGTGCTTTTGGATATAAACAACAACATTATATCATCCAAAAATAACACAAACCTTGTTGGAACAATTGCAGATGCTGTCACCGGAGCTTATCTTTTAGGAAAAGACACTGTTGAAAAAAGCGAAGCAGACCAACTGTTGTTTTCTTTAAATATAATCAACAATGTCAAGAAAAAAGAAGTTTCTGGAATTGATGTGTTTTCACAGGTAATTCCAAAGGGTTCTAATATCAGCATTCCTGGAACGATAAACGGAAGCAATACATTTGGAGCAGAAGACGGGGAAATGGTCAAGTTAATAGACAAAGAATTTGGAAGAGAGATCGCAGTTGATTCTATCAGTAAGGCATTTACACTGGGAACTGTGTATTTATCTAGAAAAGGATACACTTTGTCCTTACACGACTTAGATGTCCCTGAAAAAGTCAAGGAAATCACTAAAGAGATTATAGCTAAAGCTGAGAAAAAAACTCTTGAGGTTATTGAAGATTATGAAGCAGACAGATTGGAGTCTATGCCTGGGAAAACAATGGAAGAAACTCGTGAAACAAAGATAATGCAAATCCTTAACAGTGTGAGAACAGATGTCAGTGATGTTGTGAAGTCCCATTTCCCTGCAGAAGGCAGTATTAATAAGATGATAAAGTCAGGCAGCGGCGGAAGCATGCTTAATGTTACTCAGATGGGTTGTTGTGTTGGCCAGCAGTCGTTGTGGAACAAGAGAATTAGCTTTGGTTATAGCGATAGAACATTGGCTTTCTTCAAGAAAAATGATTTGAAACCAGAAGCAAGAGGATTCATCAAGTCCAGTTTTCTTAAAGGATTGAAGCCAAGCGAGTTCTTCTTCGGGGCGATTACCGGAAGAGACGCATTGATGGACACTGCTTTAAGGACTCCAAAATCTGGTTATTTGTACAGAAGACTTGTTAGTGCGCTGCAGGATTTGAAAGTTGAATATGACGGCACGGTGAGAGATGCTTCTGAAAATATTGTTCAATTTAGTTATGGAGAGGACGGAAAAGATGTTGCTAAGCTGCACTTAAAAGACGACAAAATTTCTCCAGGAGAGGCTGTGGGCGTTATTACTGCACAATCATTTGGAGAGGCATCCACGCAGATGGTACTTAGAACATTCCATATGGCTGGTGTTGCTCAAATGCAGGTTACACTTGGTTTACCAAGATTAATAGAAATTTTAGATGCTAGGAAACAACCATCTACTCCAATGATGGAAATTTATCTTGACAGAGAGAATAATAATGAAAAGAATGCCCGAGTCATAGCAGAAAAGATAAAAGAGGTCAAGCTCAAAGAAATCCTCTCAGAGATAAATATTGATTTTGGGAATAATAAAATAGAAATAGAGTTAGATTCAAAGGCGTTAAAAGGTGCCCACATCGGCCCACAAAAAGTTGCAGATAAATTAACAGATAAAAAATTCAAAGCTACGCTGAGTGGTATGAGAATCGTTATTGCTCTTCCAGAACATGGATTCAAAGAAATGTATAAACTAAAGGAGAAGTTAAAAGAGATAGTTGTTTCTGGAATTAAGGGCGTGCCCCAGGTCGTTGTTTCTAAGAAAGACAGAGAGTATGTTATTCTCACAAGTGGCTCCAACCTTATGGAGACCTTAGAGGTCAAAGGGATTAACAGAGATAAAGTTTTTTCTAATGATATCCACGACGTGAAAGAAATTCTCGGAATAGAGGCGGCAAGACAAACAATAATAAATGAAATTAAAAATGTTATTGAAACCCAGGGACTTGACATTAACAAAAGGCATTTGACTCTTGTAGCAGATGCTATGACTTCTTCGGGAACTGTTAAAGGTGTGACAAGAATGGGAATCATAACTGATAAAGCAAGTATTTTGGCACGGGCGACTTTTGAAACACCAGATAAGCAATTTGTTAATGCAACAATTAAAGGTTCTGAAGACGAACTGAAATCTGTGATTGAAAATATTTTATTGAACCAGCCAATTCCTGTTGGCACTGGCTTGCCTGGTTTGCTGGTTAAAGTGACTGGGCCTTTGGTTAGGAAAGATGAAGGGAAGAAAAGTTAAGTGGTAGGAAGTATACACTGAGTTTTAAAAGATGGTTTAAAGATTACAAAAAAATTGCTATTTACATTGAAAGGGAAAATGCTAAAAAACAAAACCCTAAAATACAAAATAATGATTTAATAGAAATAAATACCCTGAATGATAAAGTATTTCAATCATATATTGCTTATAGAATTGAAAGAACAAATATAAGGCTCGTATGGGCTACTTGGGTTTTAGCAATAACAACTATAATTTTATCTGGCTTGACTCTTTATTTTCAATATTTCAGGAATCGGCTTTTTTAACAAACACCACTTATTTAACAAAGCAGTAAAGAAGAGATAAATTTATAAACTACATTGAAAAAGGATAGTTGTGAAAGGAAGTATTCTTAAAAAGGTTTAACATGGGTGTTATAGATATGAGAGCGATGAGATATATCAATCTCTTAGATAAAATAGCAAAAGTTAAAACTAGAAAGTGCTTTGTCCATAATAATATCCTGTTTTTTGCCGTGAATGGAAAATCAGTTTCAAGAGCAATTGGACCTGCAGCATCTAATATCAAAAACATACAGGAAAAGATAGGGAAAAAAGTGAGGATAATAAGAGAAGATGAGGGTCTTGATGATGTTAAAAGATTTATTGAAGATATTGTTTCTCCGGTGAGACTGAAGTCTGTGGAAGTTAAAGAAGGGTGCATTGTAATAACAGCAGGGAACAATCAAAACAAAGCTTCATTAATTGGTAGGAATAAAAGAAGATACCTGGAGTTGAAGAAGATTCTGCAGGATTTTTATCATTTGGATTTGAAGATTATTTAAAATGGAAAATGAGATTAAAGTTGGCTGGATTATTAGTGTGATTGTAGTTTTATTGTTTTTTGGTTTCTTGATTTATGGAGCGTTCGTATTTGGGGTGAATCTGGGGATGGCTCTTTACATCTCTTTTTATGGCCCTATTGCTCTTGGGCTGATAATTGTCACTTGGATTGTTGTTTGGATTTTAAGAGCGATTAGAAAGAATGAAGGGAAGGTTCGTTAATAAGAAAGTTTAAAAACCATTTTCTTCAAAGATATAACATGGGACTATTAAGTGCTAGAAAATTGTCAAAGAAAAGAAGCAAGTTTAGATGGGCTGATAAGACTTACAATACTAAGATGAAAAATCTTAAGATTAAGTCAGACCCGCTTGGGAGGGCTAGCCAGGCAAAAGGAATTGTTATAGAAAAATTTCAAAAAGAAGCTGCGCAGCCAAACTCTGCGATGAGGAAATGCTGTAAGGTTCAACTTGTTAAGAATGCAATTCAAGTTGGGGCATTTATTCCTGGAAACCTTGCGCAAAAGTATATTGATGAACACGATGAAGTTGTGATAGAAAGAATTGGAGGAAAGCAGGGACGTTCGAAAGGAGATATCAGAGGAATCAGGTTCCAAGTAATTAAAGTAAATGATCAGCCTTTGTCGCGATTGGTGAGCGGGAAGATTGAGAAGGGGAGGAGATAGAATGTGGAATCAATTTGAGGGAGTTAATGTGAGAAGTTATGATGGTCTAATGATTGAGGCAGTTGTAGCGGGCGTTGGGGAATTTATTCGTGGGACTAAACATAGGAAAATTGTTCACTCAACCGATTTGGAGACAACTCCCAGAGTAACTGCACTGACATTGGGGGGAGAGTATTTTTTATTATCTGAATCAGTGTCTGGTTATGGCAATGAGGGGGTGCGAGTTGGCACTCAGTACACAGCCAATGTTTATTGTCCTGAGGATAGATCCTCTTTGAGCTTTTCAGCTAAACTGAAAAGAATTGTGGAATCTGCACAATCTCAAAGCCGAGCGGCAGAGGTCCCGGCGTAAAATGACAACTGGAACTCAAACGATTAAAGATGCTGTATATTGTTTTCTTGCAGATAGCGAGGGCATGCAGGATTTGTTTGAAAGATTGAATAGATCAGGAAAAGTTGCCAGAGGAAAATATTTGAATGGTGTACAGCATTATAGTTTGCGTAAAGATAATGGTTTAGAATTAGAAGAAAATCCACCACATTTTCATACAAGAGAGCCTATTGGTTTGGATGGTAAAGCAGAGAGATGTGTGCTTTGTGTTAATACTAAAAGTTTGGGAAATCCAGATGTGAGAGTTGAGAGAGTTTTAAAAATGTTTGAAGAATGTGGGATTAAGTTGGAGGAGATGAGATAAAATGACAAGAGAATTAAGTGACGCGACACAAGAAATTGTATCAAAAGCTTATGACAATGGGGGACATGTAGATTTTAGTGGTTTAGATGCCCATGTGTATGATAGGGTTCAGGGAGAATTAACAACAACAGGTTATGCACAAGTGTTTGTGGACTCTGCTGTTCCGCGCGTTAAGCTTACTCCTGCTGGGAAAAAATATAAAAAAACAAGGAGGATTGCGGATGGCTGAACAAGAAATAAAACTCTTCGACATATTTGATGTCTCTGACATTGAGATAAAGGATCCTGCTTTGAAGCCTTATATAAATGTTGAACCAAAGTTGCTTTTGAAGTCGCAGGGGAGGAATGTTGGGAAGTTTGGCAAGGCAAGAGTGAATATCTTAGAGAGACTTGCAAATAGGATTGCAACACCAGGACATGTCGGAAAGAGGCACAAAATAATTACAAGCTGGGCTTCTGGAAAGTATAACAAAAATATGGTTACTGTGATAGAGGTAATGAATCTTATTGAACAAAGAACAAAGAAAAATGCTGTCCAGATTCTTGTGACTGCGATTGAAAATTGTTCGCCAAGAGACGAAATCACTGTTATTGAACATGGTGGAGCAAGATATCCACAGGCAATTGACACTTCTCCTACAAGAAGGGTTGACCTTGCGTTGAGATGGATGGTTCAGGGAGCATATCAAAGATGTTTTGGAAAGAAAAAGAAGATGGTACAATCACTTGCTGAGGAGATAATCAAAGCTTCAGAGGGGAATATGGAAAGTTATGCTCTTTCAAAAAAGAACGAGGCAGAGAAACAAGCAGATAGTGCTCGTTAATTGTTGATTTTAACTTCCTCTCCTGTATTCTCTCTAATTTTGTCTTCAAGTCCTGAAATTAACTGAGAAACATCAATCCCCTCTGTCTCTTTTTTCATCTTACCTATCTTGAACTTGTCTTTTTCAAGATTTGTGTTGTCTTGTTTTAATTCATCCTTGAGATTTTCAATCTCTTTGAGGATATTGGAACTTCTAATTTTAGAATCTAATTCAGAGAGGTCTTTATTTGAGTTTGTGTGAGTTTGCAAGAAACTTTCAATGTAATCTTTATCTAGGCTGTCCAATTCTTTTATCACCTTATCTTTCTTTTTGTCCTTCAAGGTGATATCTCCGCTTGCAATTGCTTTTTTTATTGCATCTAACAAGCCTAAAATTTCCAAATCCTTATCTCCTAGCAAAGCATTTAAAGAATCTTCCAAATATCTTTTTGCCAGTTTATTTTCCGAGAGGTTTTCATATTTTTTAAGGGCTGTCTCAATCTCTGAAAAAGAATGTACAAATTTAGATTCGTTTTCTTTAATTTTCTGTTCTAGTTGTTCTTTCGTTTCCATTAACTCTATTATTTTCTTGTATGTCTCTTGTTGTTGGAGTTGTTCTAACCTACTTTCCTTATTGTTTATTGTTTCCTTATGGAATTTCAAATCTTCTTCAAGCAGTTTTAACCTTTTATGGCCTTCTTCTTTTTGTTTTATTTTATTTAATGTTGAAGAAACATGGTTTTTTAGTTCGTTTACTTTTTCAACCTCAGAATTTTTTATTTTAGATTTTGCCTCTTTGACTAATTTGTCTATATTTTTCACGTTTGTTGAGACAAGATTTGCTTTTTCAGGGAAAAATTCTTCCAGGATGTTGTGGCTTTTCCCTATGCTTTTATCAAACTTATCTAATTCTGAATCAAAAGAAACTGCGAAGTTTAAAGCTTCATCAGTGTCGCTAGGAAAATTAATTTTTCTTATAAAACTATTAATTTTATGGACATATATTCTCCTGTTTCCTTCCATTATCTGCTTCATTCTATCAGGAATATCCTTATTCTTGAGTTCTGCTTGTTCTAGATTTTTAAGATTTTGTTTGAGAGCTATTTTTTCTTGAGATATTTTCTCTCTTATTTCTTCAAATTCAGAGTCTAGATTCTCAAATATCTTATTTGATTTAGAACCTATCCAATCAGGAATTTCATTTAGATTTATTTCTTCTAATTGTTTTTGTTCTTCTTTCTTACTGGAACGTCTTAAAAAATCGAAAAATGCCATATGTCTGTTGAGGAAACTGGGTTTAAAAGAGTTATCGAAACCTTGTGATTTATCCAAGCCCCACATTATTTGCTTTTCCCTTGCGGGTTCTTGTTATCTTGTATAAGGGATTATTGGTGTGCAAGTTAATCTTATGTGATATGCCTTCCCCATGCCCCTGTGTCCATAGTTGTGCAGTGATATGCCTGTTGAGAGATGAGCGTTTGCTCCTTCTGGTATTGATAACTTTCTCCCGCCAGATATTTGTAGATTCAGGGTTTGGCTATTTGAATTTAAAATCATTAGCTCTAAATTATTTGGCTTGATAGAAATAGTGTCTCCTGGTCTGATATCTATGAATGCCCGCACCATTGTTTCTTTAGGAATCTTGAATTAATAATCTTTTCGCATAAGTAAAACTTTAAAAACTCAAATTTGTATCACCATTTATTCTAATTTATTAGAATTAAAAGTCAAAATGCCAACAGATAAAACAGAAGAAAAAGTAACAAAGCTAATGTCTCAGCCAGAGAAGATTAGGAACATAGCAATAGCTGCGCACATTGACCACGGGAAGACAACTTTTTCAGATAACCTATTGGCTGGGGCGGGGATGATGTCTGAGGAACTGGCTGGAAAACAACTAGCATTGGATTTTCATGAGGACGAGCAGACAAGAGGAATTACAATTGATGCTGCAAATGTTTCAATGGTTCACAATGTAGAAGGAGAGGGTTATTTAATTAATCTCATAGATACTCCGGGGCATGTTGATTTTGGAGGAGATGTTACAAGAGCGATGAGAGCTGTTGACGGAGCAATTGTCTTGTGTTGTGCAAGCGAGGGAATCATGCCTCAAACAGAAACTGTTTTAAGACAGGCTCTTCGCGAAAGAGTAAAACCAATTTTGTTCATCAACAAAGTTGACCGCTTAATTCGTGAGATTAAATTGACTCCTGAAAAAATGCAGGAGCGTTTTATTAGTATAATCAATAAAGTTAACGAGTTAATTAAACATATTGCAGAAGAAGGGTACGGGGAGAAGTGGCAGGTCAATGTCCAAGAAGGAAGTGTTGGTTTTGGTTCTGCGTATCATAACTGGGCTTTAAGTCTTCCATTTATGCAAAGGGAGGGTATAACATTTAAAGATGTAATTGAAGCGTATAATTCTCAAGAAGATGCTCACAAAGAGTTAGCTAAAAAAGCACCATTGCACAAGGTTATTCTTGACATGGTTGTGCACCACCACCCCTCTCCAAAAGAAGCTCAGCCTTATAGAATACCAAAAATCTGGCACGGGGATTTAGACAGCAAGACAGGACAAGACTTAGTTAATTGTAATGAAAAAGGAGAGCCGGCGTTTATCTGCACTAAAGTTGTAATTGACAAAAACGCAGGCGAGATTGCAGCAGGAAGATTGTTTTCTGGAACACTAAAGCAGGGTGATTCTGTTTATATGAATCAGGCAAAGAAAAGGCTGAACTTACAGCAAGTTTCTATTTACAAGGGGGCAAAGAGGATACAAATGGACAAAGTTGTCGGCGGGAACATTGTTGGTATTGTTGGTTTAAAAAATGTTTTTGCTGGCGAGACAGTAAGTTCTGACGCGATGGAACCATTTGAATCTATTAAACATATTTTTGAGCCAGTTGTTACAAAGAGTATTGAAGCAACAAAGCCAGCTGACTTACCTAAACTTGTTGAAATATTAAGACAAATTGCTAAAGAATATGCAGATATAAAAATTGAAATTAATGAAGAGACTGGTGAAAATCTGATGTCTGGAATGGGAGAACTGCATTTGGAGGTTATTGAAAACAGAATAAAAAGTGAAAAAGGGCTGGCTGTTAAAACTGGTTCGCCGATTGTTGTTTATAGAGAAACTGTGACAAAAGATAGTCCTATGGTTGAGAGCAGAACGCCTAATGGACACAACATCTTGTTTTTTAGTATTGAGCCATTGGAAGATGATGTTTATGATGCAATTGTTTCTGGAGAGTTACCAGAAGAAAGGATGAAGAAAAGAGCTGAGCAGGCCTGGACAAAACTTGCTGAAGTGGGCATGTCAAATGAAGAAGCTCGTCAGATAAAAGAGATTTACAAAGGCAATGTTTTTGAAGACAGGACAAGGGGGATTGTTTTACTCGGAGAACTCATAGATTCAATTATGGATGGTTGGAGGCTGATTGTTAATGGAGGTCCTTTGTCAAAAGAGCCGTTGATGAAAACAAAAGTTATATTGCATGATGCGAAAATTCACGTTGACCATATGCATCGCGGACCGGCGCAGGTTTATCCTGCTGTTAGAAAAGGGATACATGAATCAATGAGCAAAGCAGGGCCTGCTTTATTAGAACCAATACAAACCCACAGAGTTGAAGCTCCGGTTTCATTTATGGGGACTGTGACGCAGTTAATCAGCTCTAAACGAGGAGAGTTGCTAGATGTTCAACAAGAATCAGAAAGTGTTGTGATTCAAGCAAGAATACCTGTTGCAGAAATGATTGGGTGGAGCAATGACCTACGGTCTGCAACAGAAGGTCGCGGTATTTCTAGCTTAATGGACCAGACTTTTCAGAAAATGCCTGCTGAATTACAGCCGAACGTGATTAAGAAAATTCGCGAGAGGAAGGGTTTGAGTGAGAATCAGTAAAGGGGTTTTGAGTGAGAATCAACATATTTGTTTCTGCGCAAGCGGAGAAAAGATTAAATAGTTTTAGTGTTAATTAATGGAATAGCGAATAAAAATAATTGGATAGGTATTATATTATGGATTTTAGGGATTGCGATAATAATTGCTCTGGTATTGGGGGGTTTGGAGTAATTTAGATGAAGTCTTTGAGGGTTTTAAGCTTGGTAATAATTTTTTCAGTAATTACTTTTATCGGTTTGATTACTAACTAATCGGACTTGGATCCAACGATCTAACATCCAATTCATCCATCACCCTGAGTGTTAAACTTCTAAATTGGTCATAAGGCAAGGCTCCAAATCGTACAACCCCCATTGGAAACCCTGAAGCTGCACCTCGCTCTGCCATCGCTCTTTGTGCACCCACCCTATCTCTTGGTTCAGCATCTTCTGGTAAAACATTATTTGAATAAAGAATATTGAAGTCCTCTGCTAGACTGCTTAATTAGTCTATCACTTTCTCCTCTGGGTGTTGTAGGCGAGTATATTACATTCAATTTGTACATTTTTTCTGGATCCATAAAAACGCTCAACCATTTCCGTATTTAAATCTTTCTGAAATCGATTAACTGTGTTGCGATAATTTTTATATAGGGTTCTATTTGATTATATGCTATGGAATGTGGTGAATTTGATGCGCCTTCTTTGATAATGGATAGCATGCTTGAGGGGATGTTAGCGGAAGAACCCTATGTTTCAGATGAAGCAATAGATTATGCAGAAAGTTTAGGATGGGTTGATAGCTCTCAGACAAGAGAAGAGCAACAGAGAGAATTTAAATTACATGCTGGAATGAGGCCGCTGGAGGCTTATTGTCATTGGAAAGCTTGTAGACATTTAAACTTCGATGACCACAGAATGTCTCTGCTGATAATTGGTTTGTCTAATGAAGATGCTTATTATTTAGGAGAAGGTTTTAAGAATTTAGAAAGAACCCTTTCTGGAGATTAGCAAATCTTTTATAGTGAACATTACCTTATGAAATAAGCTCCTATTGTCTAGCGGTTAAGGATATCGCCCTCTCGATTGCCGGAGGTTGCTGAGGTGATCTAATACCTTCAGTCTCGCTTGAGGCAGGCACTTTTATTTAAGTGTCTTTCAGATTGAAAGGCATGGAGAACGGCGAAGGCCCGGGTTCGAATCCCGGTAGGAGCATAGAGCAGAAGGTTCCACAGGAGAATTATAACATTTTGGCATTTCGGTGGGGCGCCTTTGTCTACAAATTAATCTTGTCTACAATATTGTCTACACGTAGAATTCTATTATTTTATTATTTTACTTAGACTTTTGTACTCTTTTAATATGAGTTCTATAGTTGGCCTTATGTTTCCATCTTTTTCATAAGATTGCAAAGTCTGATAATATTCAGCTTGGTTTTTTATATCTATATTGACTGGTGGAAGATTATTTTTTAATAAAATATTATTCAATAAAATTCTGCCGGCTCTTCCATTGCCATCTGCAAAGGGGTGTATATTTTCAAACTGATTGTGTATGACAGAAGCCAACAGAATTCCAGGATATTCTGATTTGTGTTTATTATACCATTTGATTAGTTCATTGAGCAAAGTAATAACTCTCGAGGAAGGCGCGCCTTCGTGAACAATAAATCCTGTTCCAGTTCTAACAACTACTTCTTGTCCTAACTTTCTCAATTCTCCTGCAAAATCTTTAGAGTTTTTGAAAACAATATAATGGATTTGCTTAATTAAGTCTAAAGAAATATGTTCTTTTGTTTTTCTAATAAGTTTTATGGCTTCGTTCACACCTAACGCTTCTGCGATATCTTCTTTAGACTTTTCAACTGGCCAAACTCCTTTTTCTATGACTTCCTTGGTTTCTTTTTTACTTAATTCGCTGCCTTCTATCGCATTAGTATTATAACTAAAAATTTCAGAGAAAGTTTTCCACTGCTTTTCAGATAGGTGAATTACTTTAAGATTTGCTTCTGCTTGCAACCTTTTAATAAATTCAATTTCTTCTTTGGATATCTTATCATGGAGGGGATCTTTTATTATTTTGTACTTATTAATTTCTTCTAAGATGAGGTTCTCAGCCCTTTCTTTTCTTTCTTCTAATTTATCCTTAGTTAAATCTACGCCCAGTAATTTTCTTATTTTATGTATCTTGCCTCCTTCCCTGAATGAGTGAGAAAGCCAATACTTTGTCTTGCCATAATACTTTCTTTTTTCGATATACATAGCAATACAATGCTTGTCTACATATTTAAACTTTTCTACAATTTTGTCTACATAGGTGGTGTGTTTGCTGGAGATTGTTCAGGAATATCCACAATTAAAAGAAAAGCGTGGGAGTTTTGGATATTTTATGGTTATGAATAGGTCTTATAAAGATATGAAAAAAGAAATTTCAGATCTCGAAAAAAATCAGGAGGTTTTGCCTATTTTGCTGTTTTTGTGTAAGCGGAAGGGGAAAGATGTTTAGATCAAAACGGTTTAGTCATTTTTTCTAATCTCTTCAAGTAAGTTTGGAGGCAGTTGTTTGTAGAGGAGTAATTCATCAAAGATAAGAAGATCTGACTCTGACATGCTGTCTCCTAGAATCTCCTGAATTTTTTTAATAGTCTCTTTCAATTGTGTGGGAGATTTTGCAAGTATGTAGGCTATTAAAGAATAATCTCCCAAGGTCTTTGCACAGTAAAAGAGATTGTCTACGCTTTTGAAAGAATTTTTCAAGTCTCTTTCATCGACGCCCCTGTTAGTTTTGATTAATATGAAATAGGTGGTGTAATTAAATGAATCAAAAGAGAGATTTGCTCCGAAATTCATAATTACTCTGTTCTTGATTAATTTGACAATCCTTTGTTTTATTGTTTCTCTATTGTACTTTAGATCCTTGCTTATCTGCACCAATGTTTCTCTGGGGTTTTTTGTTAGTATTTTTAGTATTTCAATATCAAGAGAATCAGGGGTATAATCTGGTGTTGTTTGTTCAACTTCAAAGGTTGGAGAGAGTAATGACGAGAAAGAAGTGTCAAGATTTTTTTGAACTTTTACATCCATTGATGTTTCGGGAATTAAATTCGTGTGTTTAATATCATTGAAAAAGGTGAGCACAGTATAACTTTGGATTGAGTTTTTTAATATCTCAAATATTTCAGATTTTGCTTTATCAAACGAAAAAATATTCTCTGAATCTATAATGATATGAATATCATATTTTCCTATAAGTGTGTTGATGAAACTTATTGATTTCTGCTTAGTTAATTTTTCTATTTGTGCTTGTTTATTTTTTATATCGCTTTTGAATTTTATTAGGATTTGGAACTTTGAGTATCCGAGCGGTCTCGGATTTAATAGGGTATTATAATGGGTTATGGTGCGATTTTTCTCCAAGGCTTTAATTCTGTTTCTTATTGTATCTTTAGATAAATTAAGCGCTCTGGCTAAGGTAGAAAGTTGAAATCTGCAATTCTCTCCTAACAACCTTAGAAGTTGTAGATCCTTCTTATCTAGCTTAATGCTATTATCCATAGTATTATTATAGCATAGTGCTAACTATTTAATATTATCGTTTTATATATGCTATATTTTACTACTATATTATGAAAACAAAGTGTAAGGAGGAAAAAGAAAAAATGAAAACAATAAGAAATGGCTTATTAACAGCCCTAGCAACAGTGGGGGTCTTTTTAGCTCCAGGATTAATCGGAGGAGCTTTGAGAAATTATGATAATTTTGACAGTGCACAAATCGTTGGGAGAGAAGGAATTGAGAGCAATACTCCCTACACTCTTGCAAGAGATGTAAAAGACACAGATAATGATGGTCATCCAGACACTACTTGGGGTTACAGCGTTTGTATTAGAAGTCCAGTAATCTCTGCAGGAACTCCTAGCGATGATGAAGTAGTTGAGTTTTACAGACAAAAAGCTATTTGGGAGGACAGATGAAATGGCAAGAAAACTAATTGAAGCTGTATGCACTACTAATAATTGTAGATCTCCACTTGTAGAACTAATTGGAAGAAACCATTTAGTTGAAATCGGCGCAGAAGGAGAATATGGGATTATTTCTAGTGGGACAATGGCTAATGCAATGTTTGATGAGGAATATTCATCTGATGAAAGGCATGAATTGTATCGATTAGCATTTAAGAGGGGTGGTGTCTACAATCAATCTGATAAAGCAGCGTTAGAAATAGCACAAATAACTGGAGGTATGCATGGGTTATTTAATCATCTTTTTAGTAAGGCTGAGGCAGCATTTATGGCAGATGGAAAAAGGTATATTGCCGAATGTATAGAAAAATATGGGATTAAAGGTTCTGTAAAAGATGGAAAAGACCAAACAGTTCCAAGATTTGATGTTATTGCTGTTTTACCAGTCGACAAAGAAAATTATGCAAGGGTCTCGAAGATGTATTCTGGAATAGAATATGATCCCACAATTTCTGTTTTGAGCCAATTAGCTACTGGTGATTCTAAATCAGAAATAAAGAAAGTCTTAGGTAAGGGTAAGAATGCATACTTGGACATGGTTGAACAAATGCTCAGGGAAGTTCCAGAGGCGGTTAATAGAATAGTTGGGGCTTAGTTTTTATCGATATACTCAACCTCGACAATATTTTTAAATCAAAACAGTCTGAAAGGAATGTTTATGTTAAAATAAACAGACATCCCTTGAGGACGCCAAGATGGTCACTTGCTCGGCGGGAGCATTAGCAAGAACTACGATAGCAAACGCGAATGTATTATTGTTTTCGCGTCCAGGGCATAAACGAAACAATTATATACTAATTATAGTTATCATATAACATGGAAAAGACAACCATCCAAATAAATACAAACACTCTTGGGCGTCTAAAGGCGTTGAAGAATTTTGACAGACAATCCTATGATGAACTACTCAATAATTTAGTGGACAATATTGAGGAAGAAAGTTTAAGCGAGGAGGAGGTTGAAGATATTAAGATTGCCTTAGAGAATGTTAAAAGGGGAAAGGTAAAGCCAATTGAACAAGTAGCAAAAGAACTTGGCGTTTCTTTAACTTAGAATGTATTCGATCCAAATTGAAAAAAATGCTGAAAATTCCCTTAAGAAATTGCCAAAAAAAGATGCAGAGATAGTTTTGAGAAAGATTTATTCGATTAGGGACAACCCATTTAGGTTTCTCAAAAGACTTCAGGGGCAAAAGTTATGGCGGTTAAGAATAGGAGATTACAGAGCAATTGTTGATGTTATTGTTTCTGCAAATAAAATTGTTGTGGTGAGGATAGGTTTTAGGAAGAATGTTTATTAGTAGATCTATGAGTTAACTAACGGGGAGCATCCCCAAACTTTTTTAAACACCCTTTCTTATAATTAGACATGCCGAAAAAGAGTGTGAAGAAAACATCAAGTAAGAAGAGTGAGAGCAAGACGTTTGCGTGGCTTGCTACGTTCCTGACGATAATTGGTTTTATTATTGCGCTGATTGTAAAGCGGGATGACGAGTATGTGATGTACTACGCGAAGCAGGGTCTTGTGCTTTTTATTGGGCAAATTATTATAGCGTTTGTTTCATCGACTCCGTTATTTGGGAATATTATTGAGCCTCTTTTGTGGGTGTTTTGGTTTGTTTTGTGGCTAATTGCGTGGATTAATGCTCTGTCTGGAGAAAAGAAAGAAACATGGCTGGTGCAAGATATAGCAAAGAAAATAAAATTGTAAGGAAATTGACGCGAGAAAAAAATGAGAGGAAAATGACAACAGCGTCGCACAAGTTTGTCATAGCTCTGGCGTTAGTAAGCATTGTTGGGTTTTTGGGAATTATCAGTGCTACTTTGTTTAACTTTGATATGAGTTTTTATGTAGAGGCTATGTTGATGATAATTATTGGGCTTGGTTTTGTTGTTGAAGGGGAAATTACCAAACTTGGGAGGATGAAACATGAGGGTCTTACACCAAAAAACTTTACAAAATTAATCACTGTTATAATCGGTGTTCTCGCTGTTTTAACAGGCGTGTTCTCTATTCCTGCTGTAAGAATTGAAGCATCTGGCTTTTTAGCAGTTAAGGGAATTATTGCAGTGATTGCTATCGTGGTAATTGTTATTCAGACTTGGGTTGTTGAATAATATTGATATTTAAACGCTGGTAGAAATCTTATCTAATTCTCCTTTTAGTGTTCGGGCTTTTTCTTCACCAAACAGGTTTACAAAAGTGTTTTGTTTTAAATCTAACACTTCAACTAGGGTTGCCTTTTCCTTTATTAATGAAGCTATCTCTGAATCAGACAAGCAGGTTCGGGAGAGGATTCTCCAACCTTTTATTTCTTGTGTTGTAATTGTTCCTTCGTAACCCAAGATCTTCGCGATTGATTCTTCATCCAAGACAGAATCGTATGACAAATTGTGTAAAAGATTTTTTGATCTCTTCAAATCTAGTTGAGTATAATCCTTGACAACGAGGTCTGTTTCTTTTTCTACCCCTATGGTGATTTCCTTGAGACGCATTCTTAGGAGAGTGCCTTCTTTTCCTAATTCAATTAAATATCTGCTTAAATCATCTGCTAACTTCACTATTATCCTTCCTTTTTGGATTACATTGATTGTTTGTCTCAGATTTGAAGAACCTAACAATTCGAGAGTGTCTAATTTTTCAACTTGTTTATCGAATATGGCTCTTTGTTTTTCTAGAAGTTGGATGTTTTCGTTTGCTTTTCTTAGCAAGTCTCCGGTTGGAACTAGAGGGTATTTGAGATTTTTGTAGTAGATTGTGATTTCGTTTCTTCTTTCTGATATTGCAATTGTTAATGTGCCTGCTTGCTTAGCGGAGCGCTCTGCAGCTTTGTGTCTTGTTCCTGTTTCGTTTGTTGATATTTTGCTACTTGGTGTTAATAAGACGTTTGCGTAGCTGATTCGCTTCATGTCTTTGCTTAAAATTATAGCACCATCCATCTTCGATAGCTCTACGAGTTTTTGTGGAGTGAAACGAGTGTTTAACCAGAAACCTCCGTCAAAAATGTCAAAAGTGTTTTCATTTTCGACTATGATTAGTGCCCCTTTGCCTGTTCTGAGGGTTCCGTCGAGTGATGATCTGAGATGTGTCCCAGGAGCAACAGACCTTAGAATCGATACGAATTCTTCTTCTGTTGCATTGTTGTTCTTTGCCTTCTCGAGTATTTTCTTTTGTACTTCTTTTTTCTCCATTTTGATAAGAAAAGAGTTTTTATCTACCTAAAAGTATTTGACACTATTAAAATTTTGTTGTGGGGGAGTGATAATATTAGCGATTTTTTAGATAAATAGCTTAACAAGCAAGGCAAAATCAAAGATTACGAAAACATAGAATAGGACTTTGTCGATTCTTCCACCTGGGACTATGCTACCTGTTGATTTTCCTTTTAGCGGCCAAAAAGGTCTAATGCCTTGCGGCGAGAAAGTGTCCAGGAATAAATGGAAGGAGTAGCCTAAAAAGAAAGGAAAAGCCATTGTCGGATAAAAAAACGTGAATACTATTGTAAGAGGGATAAGAATTGTGTAGGTGTGAATGAGAAAATTCCTATGGAATACCCACTTAGTTTGCTGAAAACTTAGAAGGCGGTGTCGCTTTGGAGCGGAAAAACCTGATTCAATGTCAGGCAAAACGCTGGAGATTAAAACAATTGCTAAAAATGCCCACTTATTGCTTTTAATGTGGGACACAAAATAAAGTCCTATTGCTAATCCGAGGGCAAGATGTGTGCGTCTTAACATAAATAGAACAAGAGAGGTCGGAATATAAAGATTGCGATATGTGTATAATTGAGAGTTTGATTAAGGGCATTAGACATTTATTAATTCGTTTGTTACAATGTCAAGAACCCTCGGACTAAAGTCCAGGGCGTGCCTCGGGTCGTCAAGAATCGAAGATTCTTGAACGCAGCCAAGAATTCTACTGTAAGGAATTCTTGGGGTCTTGAGCACAGTCAAGATTTGCATTTACTTTCTTACGA
>JAHITZ010000031.1 GCA_018817405.1 Nanobdellota archaeon | reverse complement strand
GGAATAGTGATTTTAGCGGGCTTATGATTACGTCGAAAATCAACAGATGCACCACGCGTAAAACGAAAGGACGCCCAGTTCCGAACGAAGTGAGGAATTGACGCTTCGCGTCAACCCTTTAGGGCTGGGAGGATGTCACATCTATTATAACTCTAACCCATTCAGAATCATTTAAAGCATCTAGAATTGCGGAATCATAACTCACATTGGCATCAGACACTAACATCTCAGCAAAAACAAAATTAACCAACAACAAAGCCACAACTAAAACAAACATTCCCCTTACAAGACATTTCTCTTTGTTTCTCATATTCTATCCAATAATTCTCCATATTTAAAATCTCTCATAACTTCAATCACTTTTGAACCAATTCCATAAATCTCATCCCAAGTTTTATCAAAAATTTCTCTTCTTGATTCTAGTTTCCATTCACTCCAACTAACACCTTTGGGTCTTAGACTTGTTGCATACTTAATTCCATCACCATAACCACAAGGACCCGTAGTAACAAACTCAACCCTCAAGCCCTTTTTTAATTTAAACAGATTTTCTGTATCACAACTCACTCGCCTTCACAATTATCTGACACTGGTCAGGAATTGGTTGGTTGCCTTGGTAATCTTCGCACTTTATGTAATACGTGACTTGTTCAGCCCATTCAGTTATATGGATAAGTCTGTTTGTAGGATTTTCATACGTCAAGGCAAGACCATCTTCAACATTGTAGTTGCAATTTGTTTCAGAATAATAACACTTGGCTTCTTCATCTGTAATTATTTTTAATACAGAGCCATCTCGCAAAACCCTTGTAATGCTTGGCACTCCTGTATCAATAGTTACTGTGAATGTTGTGTTTGCTTCTACACTATTGCCTCCACCATCAGTGCATCTAAAGTAGTAAGTGTAATCTCCATTACTGAGGTCTTGACTTTGATTATGAAGGTAACTTCCAGTATTTTCCATAGGTATAAAATCTTCATTATTTGTAGAGTAGAAACAAATTGCCTCTCCCTCATTTGCACCATGAGCTGTTTCAGCAGTAAGCAAAACAGGAACAACACTTGTGCTTCCTGTAAATTCTTCAGCCGGACCAACACTTCTCATTGTCAATTCTTCAGTGCCGAGAATCATCAACGGATGACTGGTTTCCATTTTGTTTCTTCCCCCAGGAGCTGTTGAAAGGTCCATACATCTGAAGTAGAACCAGTTTTCCTGCCTGTTTTCTATTCCTGTTAATCTTCCTGAACACACATAGTTAAGGTTTGCGTTAACTTGATAGGTTTCTGTTCCGCAGTCCATTGCGTTTTCCATTGCATCATATGCTTTGTCTTGTCTAGACCATCTACAATTTGCTGGTTCGTTGACATAAACTTCAATTGAAACATTGTCAGTACCAAAGCTCACAGGCATCCCTGTTCTTATATCTGTTCCTTCAACAATTGGCTGTGTTGTATCCGGACCCTTGTCAACACAATAACTAAACGCAACCATTGCAGAATCTTCGCCGTTTTCATTAGCGTCAATACATCTAACCCACAACTTAAATGTCCCGCCAATTCCCACCTCTGGAATGTAACTCCCATTAGATTCTTCTGTGCTCATCACTCTTAATCTTTGAGTGTGTTCTTCAATAAATAAGTTAGATTCCCCAAACAAGTATCTCATTTCACCGTATTTTTCTCTCGGTTCATAATCAATCTTACATTGCGCCGGCTCATCAGCAATAACTCCAAATTCTAATGGAGTGAAAGCTGGTAGGCAGTTATCTCCTTCACTATCAATTATTTTAAATCCTCTGTTCGGCGGACTAACTGCTGTATCTGGAACATATCTCAAGCCATCAGGACTTAAAGCTTCATCCCACGGAACAATATGCGGAGCAGATGTATCGCCCTTGCTCTTCCAAATGCATCTTTCTTCTTCTGTTCCAGGATTTACAATTTCACATGCCTGGCCTAAACTCCTGCATCTGTATTCAGAGCACGGCATCATTGGATTTTCATTACATTTCTCACAATTCTGCCCCCCTGTAGGTGGCTCCCATGCCAAACACTCAAAATGAACAAGTTCTTTTTTCTGTTCCTTGTATGTGAGAACAAATATGGCTATACCAATTCCAGCTCCAATAAGTAAACCCCCCATTGGTGTAAAAACCCAAGGCAATTGAGCAGCAGGCATTCCAGCAGCAAGCATATTTTGCCCGACAAAATAAAGACTTGTCCCTGCAAATCCCCCTGCAAATCCAGCCAACCCAACAGATTTTGCCTGGTTATCATTTAATCCCATTAATTTTGCTATCCCATATGCAGCTCCACCAATAATCCCACCCCACACCAAACCTGAAAATAATGCCCCTCCAACACCTCCTCCAAATCCTTGCCCTCCAAATATTCCTTGCATCAATGTAGGACTGCTCCCAGCAGTTTGAGTTAAAGTACCTGACTCTACCGTCCCTGCTGGAAGTTTATCTGCAGCGGTTCCAACCCATGCGTTTTTTCCATTATCAAAAACAACAGGCCCAACACTTTTAACATTAGCGTAATGAAAACCATCAGCTCCGCGCATTACTGCCACGTCATTAACAAGCCCATGTCCTTCTACAAATACTGATTTTGCCCCAACACTAAATATCTCTCCTCCAGCCCCAGGAGTAACAGGAGGAGTCCATCCACCAGCCCCACCTGCACCAGGAGTTCCAGTAGTCATATCACTCCAGCCCCTTCCCCAACTTCCAGCACCCCCAGCTTGTGTCGCACTTCCTGCAGTCGCACCTTCATCCATTGCACTTCCCACCCCAACATACTCACTAAACATAAACGCAATTGCAAAGCTAAACATCACTAGTAAAAACATCTCCCCAAATGCCACGCATTTCCTTTTTTTACTAATCACTATAAGTCCTCCTCAAATATTTTATATCCCTTTCCTCTGCCAAGCTGACCTGCAATGTTCATCTTTGGCCCGCAATCACCAAGAGACATGCATAATTGAGCCCTCTTCAAATGGACCATAGTTTCCAAACATTCGCAGTTTTCAATACACTCCCAATCACCACCAATAAGGCCTTTCTCATAAGTTACAGGACAAACAGCATTTGCCTGTGCACAAAATGCAGTTGCTTCATCATTTTGAACTTCACCGTTTTCATCTTCAGCTCCCCAGAATTGCAGCCCTGGAGGATTCCTCGGAACACAAGAGCCCATTTCCCGGTCCCCGCTTTTGAATTTCTTTAATTCAGCTTTCACATTGCCCAATGAAGACTTATCGATTGTTGAACCACCTTCTTCTCCAAAAACCCCTCCAAGTATTACATACTCTATGCCAGCTAACCAAATACAATCAACCCTGTCAGTGTTTTCACAATCTGCTTTTTTGTAAATTGAAGTGCATGTCTGCCATCTGTTGACACGACAAGCTGCTTCTGAATATCCTGCAACATTGTTTTCTATGCATTCTTCATTTCTAAAATCAGCACAGGGCTCAACCAGAACTTCTCCGTGTGAACATAAATATCTGTAAAACTTACTTCCAACAGGAACCTCGCGTTCGTCGAAAAACTCAAGCGGAGCAGAGCCTCCTGCATTTAAATTACTAAGAGCTTCGTTCAACACATCAGTAGAAGCATCCTGGCTTGTTTCTTGGAAAGTAAAATCTTTTTCAGAATCAAAACCACACCAGCTTTCTCCATGCAATCTTTTCTCCCCGCCTGTTTCTTCAGAAGCAGGACAGTTCAAATCCTTACAAATAGATTCTCCATAAGTCGGGCTTGCAGTTTCAGAATTAACTACACTGCAATAACTCCCAAGTAAATAATTGCAGTTCCCACATGACTGCGAGTTTGCATTACCTTGGTCAGGACTGCAACTTTCGCTTTTGTCTTTGATATAAGACCAGTATTCATCATTATTTATCTTGCCACCATCATAAATATTTGCAGGATTGCCGCAAGTATCCACAAAATAAACTTCTTCCCTTCCAGCTAAACAACTTGTTTCTCTGCTTGGCCCGCAGTTTGTTTCTAATTCTTCAGCAGAGCACAACATTCCAGGACAGAATTTGACGCTCCCATCTGTATTAACCTCCTGACATCCTTCAGGACTTTCTAAAACCTCTTCGCCTTCATCCCCCCCCTCATCATCATCTATCTCTTCCGTAGTATCACCTACCACACTTCCAGCACCAACATCTGCAGTGCATTCAGACCTGGTTGTTAGTTTGCAAGTTGTTTCAAATTCATGCTCAAAAACACAAGCTCCTTTTTCATCTGACCTTGCAGCCAAGATGCACATAACTTCATTTGCAATTCCAGAGTTCCAGTTAGTTTCCAAACTATAAAAATTAGAAAGTCTCTTGCACCTCACCAATGTAGCAAAAGATGCCTGGTCTCCAAGAATACAACAGCCCAAATTGCAAGCACCTGGTTTTTCCGCAGACCATGTTCCTCCTTCATCTGTGCAAATCATTTGAGGAACATTATCCAGGCAAGTTCCTTCAACAGAATCATAACAATAACCAGGATTGCACGGCGTTGTAGAAGCACACGAAGTCGGAAGGGCAAATTCACTACCATCAGAGCAATCTTCTTCAGGAACATCCTGGCAGTACAAACCAGAGTTTGTTTTTTCACAGCAAACAGTCACATCCTGCGTTCCAACAGTTTCTCCTAAAGCATTTACATTCACAACACTAAATAAAATAATTCCTAAGAAAACCAATGCAATCCAGTTAATTTTTTGTTTTATCATTTTACCCTCCAAACCCATACCCCGGCGGCCAGGCCAGACTTCTGGAAGCAAATGTGAAACTCTCTTCAGAGTTCACATCACCCACAGTGTAAACTGTGCTCCCATCAATTAATTTAGTTTTTCGAATTTTCAAATCAGGATAGTATTGCATATACAGTGTTGTTTCTGAATCACCATATGTTGATTCAAAATCAATAATGCTTAAGGCTGTCATTAACAAGGAATACAGCTTGCTCGGAATTGAAAACTTAAAATCTTCAAATCTTTGAGTTGTATCTTTCGTGAGGGTCATTGGAATATTAACAACAATATTTATCCTGTTAGGAACAACTGAAACACTTGCTTCTGCATTCGTCCCCCCAGAAACATCATAACCCCTGTCTTCATAATACTCTTTCAAATCACCTGCACATTCATCTGCCTTGTTTTGGATCATCTGTTCAAGTTCTTGCTCAAAATGAGCCCTTATCATCGGCTGTTGAACATAACACGGAACATAATAACTAGAAATATAACACAGGTACTTCACCATGTTTCCATTATGTAAAACATATCCTTCTGGGTTGAGATATCCTCCTTGTTTTGACAAAAGCTCAACACCTTCCTTAACAGTTGGCTCAACACATGTCTTCATAAAAGAATTTGGCTCAGCGTCCATTCCAAAAACAGTGCTTATTTTTGGATAAAGCAGGTAAATCAAAATCCCAAGAACAACAATAACCACTGCAACAATAATAAACACAGCTGTCTGTCCTCTCTTTCTCATGCTCTTTTGAGTAAGAATTTGTTTATAATTGTTTCTCCGATGCATCACAACATCCCCCCAGTAACAATTATATCACATTTACTTGTCCTTTCATTTCCTTGCGCATCCCTGCACTTAATATAATATGTTTCTTCTCGGTTAAAACTAGTTCTGTGGATTTTTTCTTCACCTTCCATTAGCTCGCTCTCAAGAACATTAAAAATGCACCCTCTTGAATTTTTAAATCCGCACGTAGCGTCTTCTTTTGTTATAACCACAAGGGTTCCAGAATCGTCATAAACTCTTGCAATATTTGTAGGGCTATTATCTTTAATAATGCTGAACAATGTTTCGCTCGTTGCCCTGTTTCCAACAGCATCTTCACATTCAATAACAAGGGTGTGTGTTCCTTCTCTAAATCTGTCATATGCTTTTGTGTAAACACCTTCACTGAGTAAATCCATAGAATCAACTCTTCCTTCTCCAATATAACAAGAAATTGATTCATCATGCCCTCCTGAAACCCTCGCTTCAATATTTACTGTAACAACAGGAAGACCTGTCACAATCACTTCCCCGTCTTGCGGCACAACAGAATCAATAGATAAAGGATTTTTTGTTCTTCGCAAATTAATCATCAAACTTTCCTGATTTTCATTTCTTTCATTTTCTTTACTTGAGCCAGACCATTCAGGATGATCCCTTCCTCTAACATATATCCATACGTCATCGCTGTCAATAACTAGATTAGTTATGCAATTTGTTATTGATTCAGACATTGAACAAAAAAACCTGTTTTCCATCTCATCAAAATCCACATCAGAAAAACTCCATCTTAAATCAACAGGTTCATTTGACCGAACTATAATATCTGTCTCCTCAGTGCCATAAGGCAGGTATCCTCCTGTCAAATCAATGTGGGTGAGCAAGGGAGCAGTCCAATCTGCCCTAATCACACACAAATCAATTGTATAAATCTCTGGATTGGTATTCCCTTTTGCGTCCTGGCATTTCACAAACACACTGATGTCTGTTTCTTCTTCTGATTCTAAAGGCTGACCAAGCTCATTAAAATAATTAGCAATTTCAAGAGAACCCAAGGTATGGGTATGTGTTTTATGTAATGAATTATCTCCTCCAAAATAAATCATATCTTCAAATTCTGACTCTGGGTTTAAACCTAATTTGCACCATGCGTATTCATCTGTTTCAATGCCAAATGTAACACTTTCAAAATCTTCTAAACACTCTCTTTCTCCTTGTTTTTTAATTTCAAATCCAGAATCTGAACTAGAAACTATTTCAAAACTTTCCTGCAGTTCTTCCCCTGAAACAGAAATTCCTGGAGCAGACACATCGTCATGAGAAACATCTTCACAAACAACATTTGGATATTCTCCAATCAATCCACAGTTAGAGCCTAAAGAACTGCAGGCATAGTCATTGCAGGGAAAATCATCGTCGCCGCAAGAATTGCAAACCTCGCTGGAAGAACCAATCGGCGGCTGCCATGGTTTGCATTCTGCAATCACTTCAACTTTCTTCATGTCTCCTACCCCCATAACAATATTTAATATCAGCATTGTGAAAACAATAACTAAAATAACAATTCCAACAACAAGAAGCACAGGTGCTCCCGCCATACCCGGAGTTGCTGCTCCACCTGGTCCTGCAGCCCCTCCTCCTGCACCAATAGCGCCACCACCTTCTGCAACAGCAGTTGTTTCTACGGCAATTATAGCACTTCCTTCTGGAACAGTAAATTGCATTCCAGTAGAAACAAGTTGATATGCACCCTGACCAAGATTAGAACCAGCAGCTACTACAGAATCTGCTGCTAATACAGTTCCTCCTTCAATAGCAGTCCCTGCAGCAAATGTTGTTGGCAACCCACCCAAACCAACTCCAGCCATACCTCCTCCAACTGCTCCAGCCCCTAGGTAAGTGTAAGTGCCTGCACTTCCTAAACCAGGACCAATACCACTTACAGATATCAAAATAGCCACAGCTGCAACTGCAAGTGAAGCACCGACCAAACCCCCGCTAAATGCCTGCATTGCAGGACCCATAGCGTTTGTTGTGATACTGCCAGAAACCATTCCTCCTTCATGAACAAGGTTATATGCAGTTGCTCCTTGTGTAGCTGCACTAGCAGCAGCTTCAGAAGTAAATATTGCTGATGTTGTTGTAGAAGTAGAAAGCCATCCAGCTTGTGCTGCACCATGCATTCCAAGTGTTGTTGCCCCAGCAACACCGCCAATCCACGGCAAATCATCTCCTTGGTAAAGACCCATATCAGGACCTCCTCCACCTCCAGAACCACCATTGTCAAGTAAATCTGAAAGAATAGAAGAATCTTCAGACGTGCTTCCTCCAATTGCCTCGGCAAATTCTTCAAGATCACCAGCATCAATATACTTTCCAGGAACAGGTTCAATATCAGAAGAGTCTGACGATTGACTTAATTGGTTTCCAAGCAAAGAAGACATTGAACCTGTTGGCATCCTTTTTTTGCATTCCCCTTCAATATCTTCTGTAACACACTTCTTCAAAGAAAATCCTCCTGAACCTCCAGGCTCTCCTTTATAATTTGACTTCAAACCGCAATCTCCAAGACTAGTGCAAAAAGCACTCATTTCATTTATGAACTTTGAAGATGGTTGAGCATCATCTGGTTCTTCAACATCTGTAACGCAGTCACAATTTGCTTTGCACACCCATTTAGCTCCGCCAAAACCCATTGCAACAGCTTCTTTCACAAACACCACAGGACAAACCTGACTTGCATATCCACAAACTGCTTCTCCGCCGCTGTCTCCTTCTCCCAAATTAAATCCAGGAGGATACTTAGGCAGACAAACAGGGAATGAAAAGTCCTTATCAATATCAACATTTTTTACAAAACAATCTGGGTCTTTATTACATTTCATCATCATAGTTTCAACCTTCAATTTTCCAAGCAAACCTTCTCCTCTGTCTGGAGGATTATAATTTACACATTCTTGCCATCTGTTTAATCTGCAGGAAGCAACTGAAATTTCTTTGTCTGCACTTTCCATTGGCTCTCTGGTTTCAACACAAATTCCTCCCCTTGCACCCAAGCAACCTTCTATCTCAATCTCTCCTTCATTGCATGATTTTCTGAAAAATTGGCTTCCTGGAGGAGCTATTGAGCGGGAGTTAACCATCCCCCCTAAAAAGCTAGTGCTTTCTGAAGCATATTTTAACAATCCAGAGTCAGACGCGCCTTCAGGAAAAACTCCGAAATTAGTTTGATATACACACCAAGTTTCACCATGCTCTCTTCTCACACCATTTTCATAACACCCTAAATCAAGACAAACAACTCCTCCATCAGGCTCGTCATCCAGCTCTTGCCCATTTGTTTCATTTCCGCACACACTTCCAAATAATCTATTGCAATTCCCGCAATTTCTTTGATTTTGCATTAAGTTACTGCCAATTCCCACTTCACAACTTTCCTGTTTTGGAATTAACCAACCCCATTTTCCAGCTTCATCTGTTCCGTAAATATTTTCAACATTTCCACAACTATCAAACCAATAAATCTCATCAAACCCTTCAATACAGCCTGTATGGTCTTTTTCTTCACACACACTGTTTAAATCCAGATGAGAACATAACTGACCTGCTTGCTGAAATTGCCCTCCTTGTTCTTGACATTCTTTTTCTGTAATAAATTTACAGTCTTTTTCTTCTTGCATCTCTTCCAATTCATTTACAACATCAAAAAGGCAGGCACCTTTTCCCGGCCTTTCTGCAAACATCAAACAACCAAGTTCAGCATTAAGCTCTGAATCAAAATGTGCATTTTCATTAGGAAATTCCATGCCATATGCTTCTGCAATTCTCTGACATTGGAGTTCTGTTATAAACTGCACTTCCTGCCCTAAAACACAACAGCCCTTTAAACACTCTTCAACATTTCCGTTTGGGTCGTTAAACCATGTTCCACCGTCATCTCTGCACACCCCCTTTGGAGAGTTAGGCAAACAAATTCCTTCTTCAGGGTCTTGACAAGTTCCTAATTCACACTCTTCTGGCACATTCATTAATTTTCGGGAAACAGATGTTGCAATTTCAACGCATTCTCCAGGCAGGCAGTCTTCCTCACAAACACTGTTCGGCATTATTTGACATATTGAGCCAGTCATAGTTTCAGTGCACATGCTGATTCCATCTTCAGGCGTGCCTGAAAATATGTTTAATAAATCTTCAATTTCAAAAGCTGAAACAAGACTTTTCTCGTCAAATACAAATTCAATAATCTTCCTGTACAAATTAAACAAAAATCCCCTACCTTCCTTTCCATCTTTATTCAACATCCCATCATCAAAAACAATCCCTGCAAAGTAAGAAAATGAAAATATCATTCCTAGCAAAAGAACTATCTGGAAAACAGCTTCAAATTTTTTTTCAAACTTATTTTTTTTCATTATACTCCCCTTGGAACTACGCAGCTTCTAGTTGCAATTCTCATGAATTTCCCAGACTTCTTGTCATTAATTGTGTAAACCTTGGTTCCGTCTGCAAATAAACCATACATATCAATTTTATATCTCGGATAAGTCAGAGAATATCCAACATGTTCAAAATAACATCTGTTTGGGTTGCCTTCCTGGGAAGCTATTTCAAGTGCAACCACTGCAAGGTCGTAGACAGGGCTTAAAATCTCAATGTGAAAACTGTCAAATGTTTTTTTGTCTTCTCCACTTTCAATAATAGTGCCCTTTGTAATATCTAAAACAACTTTTCCTGTTTTTAATTTAACATCAAACTCCAGCGGAGAAACAAAATTCATATCCCAACCCCTTTCTTCAAATTCTTCTTCCATTTCATCAAAGCAATTTCTAATATCATCCAGAATATAATTTTTAATTTCCATTTCCATTTCATTCAACAGCATCGGATGTTGCTGAACACAAGGATCGTAGTACTGGAAGGTCTCGCAAATGTATTCTACATCACCTCCATCAAATCTTACAGCATTTCTAGGTTGAATAAATCCGGCTTGTGGTAACATTATATCAACAGATTCTAAGACAGATTTGCCTGTACATCCTTGAAGAAAAGATTGCATCTCAAATGGGGCATCTGCTATCGGAGGAGTGATAAGATTAACATCTTTTAGAAAGTAAATTAATAGTATTATCGCAATAACCAAAACAATTGCAAAAATAATCCAAACCGTGGTCTGCCCAATTCTCTTTATTTTTTTAGCCACAATGTTGTCCCCTTTTTTTTAATTCTCTCAACTTTTCTCTCTATCAATAATTCTTTCAAATAAGAATCAGCAGTATTCCAAGAAACTTTCAAAAATTTCGCAACTTCAAAGCTTGTAACAATTCTTTCTTTTCTGACAAACCCAAGTATTTTTTCTCTGTGAGATATCATATGACTTATGCTTTGATAAATACTATGAGATTATATAAACTTTATGAAACTGAAAAGTATCAACCAACAAACTCCTTCTCTGTAATCTCCTCTTTCCCGTCAATTATACTCTTTCTTTTAATAATGCCTTTCCTCTTTGCCTTTTTCCTCATCTCTTCAGGAGTTGTGATACCAGAAGGAATCTCAATGTCCTTTATTTCAATCGTGTGATTTATTTTAATTTCTTTGAATTCAGGAACATCAAAAAATAAATCTTCTATAATTTCCTTGTTTGAAGTTTTCAAAGAACAAAAATCAGCTTTCGGACCTTCACCCTTTTTTGTTTTATTTCCTGGCTTTCCACTTTTCGGAGGTTTTGCTTTTATCTTTAAGTTATAATCTCCAGATGAAAAAGATAGTGCATAAAAAGCCCTTGGATGTTTGTCCATCAAACTTAACATTTTTTCAGGCGTAGTTGAACAATTTAAAACAAGCTGTTTTATTCCCATATATCTCTTCACATTATCAATCTCAAACTCGCAGTCAGATCGCAAATCAGAGGTTGATACAATGATTCCTTTGATATTTAATTCTCCAGAAGCATTTTCCAAAACAGCACGAACAAAAAAATTCGCAAACTCACAGCTTGTTTTAATTGACCATTTATCTTTTTGCTTCTTTCCCTCAATTAAATATCTGTTCTCAAACACTCCTCTACTATATTTCACAAAGTCTGTATGGACTTCTTCATCCATTTCATCAGAAAAGACCTTATTAATAACAGACTTCATCCCATCACTTTGTTTAGAGGGTTTATAAATTTTTTCTGAATATGAATTAAATCTTCTAACTGGACACCATAATCTACCAAGCAAACCCACAAAAAAGATTTATTTATTATTAATAATGGAGGAGGTTGAGTAGTATTGAATTTATCTGTTTTGTATTCGTTCTCAAATCTAGTGTTCAATTGTAAATTTGACTAACGCCGAAGTTCCAAATTGTTCCAGGCGAATCTTTTATATATCTCTTTATTTATTAAAAGTAGTATGACTCTAACAGAAAAGGACGTAAAAAGAATTTCACTAATAGTTCTCATAGCTTTGCTTGGAATTCTGGTTTTTTTAATAATCAGGCCGGTTCTTCTTTCAATAATCGGAGGACTTATCTTAGCTTATATCTTCTTCCCAGTCTATAAATGGATTGCCAAGAAAGTAAAATATAGGTCTTTAGCAGCAGCACTTGTTAGTGTTTTAGTGTTACTCATAATATTTATCCCCTTGTGGTTTCTTTTGCCTTTGATGTCCCAGCAAGTCTTTGCACTATTTCAGTTTTCTCAAGAACTAGATATCAACAGTCTTGTTAGAACAATATTTCCTTCATCTTCTGAGCAATTTATTGTCCAAATAAGCGCTACTGCAACCAACGCTGTAACTAAAATAACATCTTCAATACTCAACTCAATAGTTGATTTTCTTATAAATTTCGCTGTAATCTCCCTACATCTTTTATTGGTTGCTTTTGTATTCTTTTTCGCATTGAAAGATGAATCAAAATTAAGAGAATTTGCTTCCGGCCTTTCTCCATTAAACAAGTCTCAAGAAAAGCACTTAATTAAAAAATTCAAAGACATAACAGGAAGCATTATCTATGGGCAGATTGTTGCAGGGGTCCTTCAGGGAATCTTTGCAGGAATTGGTTTTTTTGTTTTTGGTATTCCTAATGCGCTAGTCTTAACAGTTCTTGCAACAATGCTTAGCATAATTCCTGTTATTGGTCCTAGCTTGATTTACATTCCAGTTGCCATTTATCTGATAATTACAGGAAATCCTCTTCTTGCAATAGGGTTCTTACTCTATAATGTTTTAATTGTCTCGTCAGTAGACACAATATTCAGGTCACTCTTCGTATCAAGAAGAACACGCATGTCCCAAGCAGTTATTTTAGTTGGGATGATAGGAGGACTTTTCATTTTTGGAATTCTCGGACTAATCCTCGGACCTCTAATCCTCGCGTATTTCATAACTTTCTTAACAGCATACAAAGAAAAAACCCTTTCTAGTTTGTTCGGACCTTAAATTACACAATTTCGATACCCTTAGCTCTAACCCATAATTTCTCTCCACCCTGCCCTTGATTTTTCAAACATCAGGTACAATAATTTACAACTCCCTCTTCACATCTTTGTCCAGCACAGTAATCAATCGCCCCTAGAACATTATCTCTAGCCAAATCAAAATCACTGCAATATTCCTCAAGACCCATTTCAGAAACATTAGCAACTACATTTGCAACAGTTATTCTATTGCCTTTTATTCTTGGCTCTCCATTATAGTATCCTTCTTCTGAAACTATCATTTTATCTTAAATTTATTCCTCTCACCACAAATTCCACATTCAACTGTCTTATGAGTTTTACTGACTCTTGTCTTTCCTCTCAACCGAGACAAACACTTTTTACAAAATAACTTTCTTTTCCCATCAAGTCTTATATTGAACTTCATAGCCATTCTTTTCATTTTCTTAATCTCTTCAGAAGTAAAATCTTCACGTTTAAAAAATTCCTCAATTTTTTCTCTCGCTTCAGTTTTTGATAACCTTGTTTTCATAAAGGGGTGAGTTTCAAAACATTTATATACTCTCCCCCATCTCTTTTTTTGAACACGGCCATAGTGATCAGGAAATACCTGTTCCCTTTCCGAACACAGAAGTCAAGCTGGTCACGTCTGTAATTAGTCTCCGTCAAGAGGCGAAACACAGATGCCGTCTTCGTTTTTATTTTTTAGAAACTATTAAATAATCTTTTAAACTAGTAAAATAATGTCAGACATTCCAGACGATGTTCGTGCGATGATTGGAGAAAGCACATTAGAAGAAGCCGCAATAACAGTTCGCTATAAAAACTATCGTGGAGAGGTCGGAGATAGAAAAATAATACCGCTTGGAATTGAATACGGAAGCACAGAATACCATCCAGAGAAACAATGGCTTCTCGAAGTTTGGGACCTAGACAAAAGAGACTACCGCACTTACGCGTTAAAAGACATCGAACAATGGACTAGTTTTCCATCCTAATAATCTTTAAAACATCTGCATCTTTAAAGTCGAAATGGAAAAACCAAGAATAGCTGTTTTCGGAGATGTGATGCTTGATAGATATGACTACTGTGAAAACAGAAACAACCCAGAAAGCTCAGCACCATGCCATAGAGTCAAGAAAACAACTTTTTTGCCTGGAGGGGCAGGTAATGTTGCGGTAAACCTAGCCACATTAGGCGCAGAAGTAATCTTATTTGGACTTATCGGAAAAGATGAATATGGTAACTCTTTTCTAAACGAAATCTCCAAATTTGGAATACACCAAAGACTTCTTATTGAGGGAAACATAAAAACAATAGTCAAACAGAGAATTCTTTCTATTGGCGACGGAAGATATCACGGAAGACTGGATTTTGGCGATGATTCTGAAGAGATAGACAAAATAAAATCACTCAAATCAGAAATATCTGAAAAAATAAAACTTTTAATTATTGAAGGTTTTGATGCCTGCATAATCTCAGACTACGATAAAGGTTTTGTCACGCAAGAACTTATAAATGAAATTAAAAAAATAAACTCTCCTATTTATGCAGACCCTAAAAAAAACAAATCCCTTTACTATGGAATAGAATTAATCAAACCAAACAGAAAAGAACTTTCAGCGATGGTTCATGCAGAAGACGACAAGAAAAAAGCCGAAATGCTTTCTAGAGATTTAAACACAAATGTTTTATTGACTTTGGGAGAAAAAGGAATGTATTATTTTGGAAAAGAAAATGTGTCTTTTGAGTTGCCAGCTCATAAAGTAGAAGTGTCTGACGTGACTGGCTGCGGAGATACTGCTCTTGCAACCTTGGTGTTTTATCGCACCCTTGGCAAGTCTATGAAAGAAGCAATAGAATTAGCAAACAAGGCAGCAGGAATCAGCGTCCAGCATGTCGGATGCTATCATGCTAAGAGAGAAGAAATTGAAGGGACAAATCTTTAAACACAAGCTTTAAAATACTATGATTTATTTCTTTTACAGGCAGGAGTAGCGAAGTGGTCAAACGCACGGGACTCAAGATCCCGTCCCTTAGTGGGTTCAGAGGTTCGAATCCTCTCTCCTGCATAAAAATGAGGAAACTAACAAGAAAACTCTTTAAGGAAATGGGCTGGTGGGTTTTTACCTGGCTTCTCCTATGGTTCATCATCTTTGCACTGAGAATAAAAGGTTTCGACTACACCACCCACCCAGTTATAATCTCTTTCGCATTCCTCTTTTCTTCAATAATAGTTTTCTCTATTTTCTTTCGTCATTATTTTGTCTTCAAAACAAAATTCAACTGGATACCTTTCGCAGTATTAGCTGTTTCAATACTCGTCGCTTTCAGTGGTTTTTACCTAATCTCAAATAACTATGAGATACCCCAAACTCTCTTGGACATAAGCAAACTTGACAGCTTCTTCGACATGAGTTATGAATACCTCTTTGCCAAACTTTTTGATATTCTATTCCAACAAACACTAATAGTCTTATTAGCAGCCTTTCTAGTAGAAAACAAAGCAGGCATCCGTAAATCAATATTTTTCTTTGTTATTCTCTTCTTCATTGTGCATCTGCCCGTGCTCTTCACATGGAACTCAATGGTTGGTCTTTACTACCTAACTGCATCAGTAGCCGCAGGAATAATTTTCCCACTCCTAATTGAAAAATTAAAATATGGTTACATTTACTCTTACATTATACATTACGGGTTTTACGTTATCTCAGGCTTCCTGATCTGGATAATCTTTTAACATGCAATTTCCAAACATAATAAAGAGGTTTGCAAAATACACAATCTTCAGCAGCGGAGCTTTCTGGTTTGATTTATTATTAATTTTCTTGCTGGTAGAATTTATTCACTTGCAGTATCTAGTCGCAGCAACAGGAGGCTTTGTCATCGCACATTCCCTAAACTTTGCCTTAAACAGGAAATGGAACTTCCACGAAACAAAAGAAGGCGTCGGAAAGAGCTACACTTCGTTTATCATTTTCGGCTTTCTTTGCCTTGCATTCATAATTGTCTCACTCGGCTTCGTGGTCGAAGTCTTCCATGTCAATTACCTAATCGCCAGGATCCTAATAGCTTGTTTCGTAGGATTCGTAAACTTCTCATTCAACTATTTCGTATCATTTAGAATGGGCTCCCACTTAAAGAAAGATCTCAATATAACCAAATAACAAACTTTAAAATAAACTCTTTCTCACTAATTTCATGCGCCTGTAGCTCAGCCTGGATAGAGCATTGGGGTCCTAACCCAAGGGTCGCAGGTTCAAATCCTGTCGGGCGCATTCAGGATTTGAACAACTAGAAAGCCAAATTTCTGCATTTTCAAAACATTTAAAAACCCAACACTTTCTTTCTTGATATGGAACAAAGTATAAAATTTTGCGAAAATCCTGCAGATTTTGGATTACCAGAAAGGTATAGAAAAGATATTGTCAAAGGTCAAAAGCAGGCTTATGTAATGATTCGTAGAATTGTTAAACATTTACATGATGTAGATGAAATATTTCAACAAACATTGTATAATGTTCTTAAACGGTTGTCTACTTTTGAAGGAAGATCAACATTTTCAACATGGTTAACTACTATTGCAAGGAATGCAGCCTTAAATCATCAGAGGGATGCCCAAATAAGGAAATTTGTCGCTGTGGATGAAGCATATGCTTTAACTGATGAAAGTCAGGGATATAGAGAACCCTGGAGGAGAATGCAAACTTCTGAAGAATCTGAACTAGACAGGAAGATTATAGAGTTACTCTCAGAGGATGAGAGAATAGCCTTGGAGTTAGCTCGGGCAGAGATTCCGTATAAAGAGTCTGGTTTAAACACAAACACTGTAAAAACGAGAGTTCGTAGGACAAGACAAAGGCTAAGACGCATGAATGGTAAGATTTAAAATACTCTTTCTGATAACAATACAGACCTTGAGCAGCATTTCAAGGGAAAACTCCTAGAAAAACCGTTAGGTTTTTGTAGAGCGTGGGTAGTTCAGTGGTTAGAATCCCAGCCTTCCAAGCTGGTTACCCGGGTTCGAATCCCGGCCCGCGCATTCTACCTTCCTGGCATATCGAGGGGACTCATTTTTTAAATAGTGAAGAATTGTCCCTTACAAACCTTTTAATTATCTTGTCAATGAAGAACACCTCGCCTCTTTTTAGATATATGTAACCAACAACGGAGGCGAATATTGCACCTAAACCATCTACAATTAAGTCCCACATCGTATCAATCAGCCCAGACTTTTGCATGTTTAAACCGAAAATCTGATCCATTCCGAATTCGAAAATCTCCCAAACCGCTCCGATTGCCATAGCGAAGCAAAATGAGAACAGAACAATTGTTATTGGTCTCGCATTTATTTTGTTCCCCTTGTATAAAACGTAAAGGATTATAAATCCTGCAAAACCCAGAGCAACCCCAGAGCCCACATGCAAGACCGCATCCCACCACCAATATCTAACATAGTAGTCTCTAACCTCTCCCAAGAACAACGAAGCAAAAGCAAAGAGCAGGATCAATGTTTCAAACTCAATGGGTATATTTACTCTATACTTTTTTTCAAATAGTTTGGGAAGGAAAGTGATAAGAAAATTCAAAGAGATCATGAAAAGCAGAGCCCATCGTTTTTCATAGATGGAGAAAGCGAAAGCAATAAGGAGAATTGCTCTTATAATTAACATCAACAAGTGATGTATCTTCTCCCTAGATTCTTCTCTTTTTCCAAACAGAAATGATTTCACACATCCCATCTTCTCACAAGGAAAACAACAATACTAAGCTTATATATCTAGTCAAACAATAAGCTTTTATAGAACAACTGCTTTTTTCATCCATGGGCATAAAAAAGATGGCTGTCGAAGAGATAAAGGCGCTTGGCTTTTGGAGGTTCTTGCCCAAAGTTCATAAAAAGAAGGGCAAGCCCCCTGGAACAATTCATTATACTGGCAAGGAAAGGAAAGAAGAGGCAACGATAGACATTATAGATTACACGAAAACAGGCCTTGAAGAGAAAACAACAAAGAAAGTTGAGGACACTTTTCCTTACAAAGACAAGAAGTCAGTAACATGGATTAATGTGAATGGAGTTCATGATGTTTCTATTCTTGAAAAACTTGGAGTGAATCTGGGTTTGCATCCGCTAATATTAGAAGACATTGCAAACGTTAACCAACGCCCGAAGGTTGAAGATTACGATAAAACCATTTTTGTCGTGTTAAAAATGCTCGCCTATAACGAAAAAACTAAAACCGTTCACGGCGAGCAAGTGGGTTTGATCTTGCAGAAAAATACTGTTGTTTCATTCCAAGAACAGGAAGGAGATGTTTTCAACCCAGTTAGAGAACGCATTAGAAAAGGCAGGAAGGTTATAAGAAGCTCTGGAAGTGATTATCTTCTCTATGCATTAATAGATAGCGTTGTTGACCATTACTTCTCAGTATTGGAAAAAATTGGAGAAAGCATTGAAGAACTTGAACAAGAGTTGATTACCCATCCTAGAACAAAAACACAAGCCGAAATGTACCGCATAAAAAGAGAGCTAATTCTCTTGAGAAAATCTGTCTGGCCCCTGAGAGAAGTGATAGGAAGTCTGCATCGCAACGAAATGAAAATAATTTCTAAACAGACAAAGCCATACTTTCGCGACACCTATGATCACACAATCCAAGTCATTGACACGATTGAAACGTTTAGGGATATGCTTTCAGGAATGCTTGACTCCTATCTCTCTGCGGTCAGTAACAAGATGAACGAAACAATGAAAGTCCTGACAATAATCGCAACCGTCTTTATACCCCTCACATTCATCGCAGGCATCTATGGAATGAATTTCGAGTTTATGCCAGAACTAAAAATCTGGTGGTTCTATCCTCTTGTGTGGCTGGTGATGATAGTCGTTGTAGGATTTATGCTGTCTTACTTCAGAAGAAAGAGATGGATTTAAAAATCTTTAAGTTATTTAAAACAAAAGATCAACTTATCTTTTTCACAAAGTATCCAATAATTAAAATGATAATTCCAGCAACAACAAAAATCAATTCTGTGGAGTATGTTCTAGAAAAAAATTGAATCGCGCCAAGTGAAATTAAAACAAAACCAAAAATAAACAGAGTCTGCTCCCAAAGAATCAAATTAAATCTCTTCTTGTAAGAACTAACTTTTCCTTCAATCTCTCCTTTTACCCTTTCACCTACGTAATCGGCTGCTTTTCTAGAAGCTAGACCAACTCCCTTTTTTATTGACTTTAACATGCTTCCCTACCGGGCTTGTCGTTATAAACCTTGTTATTGAATAGAATTATAATCAGTATCTAAGAACCTATAAAAACCCATTCTCCCTTTTCCGGACATGTCTGAAATAAATATAAATTTAATACAAGCAGGTATAGTTATCAGTCTTTTTATTTTATCAGCATGGCCTCTGCACAAGGCTATTAAGATAGTGAAAGGAAAATCAAAGTTCCATAAGACAATCTTAGTAATCATGATCTCTGGTCTGGTAATTGGAGTCATAAATTTAATATTTAGTGCCTGGGCAAGCTTGATTGCTTTTATATGTCTTCTCTGGATATATAAAAGATTTTTCAAGCTCACTTATTTTAAAGCATTTATAGTTTGGGCCTTGCATCTGGCTTTCATAATCACAGGAGCAATTATTATGAATTTTGTTTTGAATAGTGTTGCGAAGGTTTCCTTACTGTTTGGTTGATTATTAGGACCACATTTTTTCTGAAAGGTAAAAGCATTTCTAGCCCTTGCCAAATAGTTTCTTGTTCTTGAAAACAACTTCTGTATGCGGATACGCAATCTCAACATCTTTCTCTTTCTGTATTCTGTCGTATATCTCCTTAGTTATGTCGCTGGTTATCTTCTGGATGTTGTAAGCTTCTCCGTAAAACCGGACTTTTATATCAATTCCACTCCCAGCCATGGCAATTCTAATCATCGGTTCCTGCTTTAGTTTCTGAGACGCCTCCTCAGTGAATTTCATTGCGGAATCAAAAGAGATCTTGATCGCTTTATCAAGGTTGCTTTCATACGTGATTTGAACAATCGTCTCTCCAATTATGAAATCATTCTGATGAGTGTAATTAATAATATTCAGTTCGTATAACAAGTAGTTTGGCACCATGATTACTCTTCCAGAGGCAACTTCTGAATTGACAAGCCCTCCGACTTCGTCTAAAACAATATGAGTTAAGGTTATGTCTTTAACGTCACCCTTTACATCCCCTATTATGATTCTATCTCCTATATTGAAAGGCCTCTTGACAACAACCATCACCCATGCAGCAACTCCGGTGATGGGTCTTTGTAATGCCCAACCCAGCGCTGCAGAAATGAGCCCTGCCGCTATTCCCAAACCAGTAAAAGAACCGACGTACGAGAAAATCGCCACAATAACTATCAAGACAAGAAAGGTTATCTGAAAGATCCTTGAAAATATCTGTATGTTTGATTTCTGTTTTTTACTTTTCGCTCTTTTCATCAAACCACGTTTTATAAATCCAAGAATAATACTGAACACCACAAAAAGAGCAAGCACAATCAACACAATTCTAACTACGGGGATAAACTTAATTCCCAAACCTTCCAATGTTTCGAAAATATCAACCATTTTTCTTCAAAGTATGAAGAGATGTCAATCTTTAAACCTTACTAATCAAACAAGTCTCTTGAAAAAAACCTTACTTCAAAGTTGACACATAATGAAATCAAGTAACTTTAAAAATACCTGAACTCTGATTGATTCATGGGTGATAATAAGGAGGGCAGCGCTAAATCAAACAAAAAGAGTAATTCTAAGAGTAAAAAATTCGGCACTTTCGCAGGCGTTTTCATGCCTTCAGTTTTGACAATCTTGGGAGCGGTTATGTATTTTATCGCCCCTCAAGTTCTTGGAGGTGTTGGGCTTGCAAAATTCATTCTAATAATTTTGATTGCACATTCAGTTACCCTAGCGACTGCCTTCTCAATTTCTGCAATTTCAACAAACATCAAAGTTAAAGGCGGCGGTTTGTATTATCTGATTTCTAGAAGTCTTGGCTCTGAGTTTGGCGGAAGTCTCGGAATCCAACTTTATCTGGCCCAAACAATTGCCTCAAGTTTCTACGCAATAGCATTTGCAAGAGGTGCGGGGATTGTTCTGTCTTACATGGGATTTCCTCTAGCAGAAATGCATATAGCTCTTGTCTCCTTAGCTATCTTCGGATTAATGGTTTTTGTTGGTGCTAATTTTATTATTAAAGTTCAATATGCTATTTTTGCTGCCATTATTTTAAGTCTTGTTTCAATATTTTTAGGACCCCAAACAGGAGATTTATCTACTGCATTTTTCTCATCGACTGCTTTGCCATTTTGGATAGCATTTGCGATGTTCTTTCCTGCTGTAACTGGAATTGATGCCGGAGTTGGGATGAGTGGCAATTTGAAAGACCCAAAGAAGAGTCTTGTTCGCGGGACATTTATTGCCATAATCATAACAATGCTTGTTTACATTGCCCTCGCTGTAAAGTTCGCCATTTCCGCAAGCCCTGGCGAGTTATTTTCCAATAGCCAAATCATATACCAGATGTCCTATTTCGCCCCGCTGGTCCTTCTTGGAATCTTAATGGCGACATCCTCTTCCGCACTGAGCAGCCTAATGACTGCCCCAAGATGTTTAGTCGCAATGACTGAAGATAAGATCCTTCCAAAATTTCTTAGCTTTCTAGGAAAGAAAAGCGAAAAAGATGCAGAGCCAAGAGTAGCGATTACACTAAGCCTTTTGATAGGGCTCGGAGTAATTCTTTTGGGGTCTTTAGAACTTATATCGCAGGTTGTGGCTATGTTTTTCTTAAGTGTCTATGGGTGGATTAACGGGGCCGCTTTCTTTGAGAAGGTTTCACACAACCCAAGCTACAGGCCAACATTCAATGCCCCTTTAATTATTTCATTCTACGGTATGTTTGCAGCCTATGCAGTGATGTATCTCTTCAATCCAAAAATAATGGCTGCTGTAATTGTTATTCAGGCGCTGTTATTTATCTCATTATACAAGACAAGAAAATCCATGAAGATAGAAGGAGTTTGGCACGGAGTTTCCTTCCAGTTCTTAAGAGCTTTACTTAAAAGGATAGATAAAAGCGCTAAGAGTCTGAAAAATTGGAGACCAACTATTCTAGCATTTTCAACAAACGAGTTGAATAATCATCCAATCGCCAATATTCTAAACTGGATCGGTTCAAGAAGCAGCGTCACAAAGCTATACTTCTTACGTAAGGGCAACTTTAAAAAAGATATCGAGGAAAACAAAAAACCTCAGGAAGACCTTTTGAGATATATCAAAGAACACAAACTCGAAATATTTCCTAGAACAGTCATAACAGACAACTATCAAAAAACAATTGAAAATCTAGCGCAAGCGGAGACATTAGGAAACCTTCCCCTAAACACCGTTTTGCTTGATTTCAATAACAAAATGAAAATAAATGAGCTGGCTAGCAGCATGAAATCCTTAAAGAAAAATATAATTATAATGAGAAACCAAACAGGATTTTCTAACTTCAAGAGAGTAGATGTTTGGTGGAGCTCAAGAAAAAACGGAAACTTTATGATTCTCTTGGCTTATCTAATCACACATTCAAAACAATGGCTCGAGCAAGGCGCAGTAGTGAAGGTATTTTATGTTGACGACGCCAAGGAAGGCGACGGTGACAAAAAGCATCTTGAAAACATCTTAGAACAATCAAGAATGGAAAATGTTGAACTTGAGATTATTTCAGGTAAACAAGAAGACATAAAAGAGATTATTAATTCAAATTCAACTCATGCAGATCTGGTCATCCTTGGCCTGACAGAATTTGAAAATAAAACAAATAAAGAAGTCATTGATACCATCACAAGTTTTACAGAAAAACTCAAAGTGAGCCTGATAGTTTCAGCAAACGATAAAATTGATTTTAGAGTTAACTAACTCATTTAAAGAATAGGCTCTTCAAGTTCTTTTCTTTCTTTAAGTTTCATCAGAATTCATATTTTCTGTGTTTATCAATCTCTCTTTGTAGATTATTCTATTAAAAGTCTAATCTTCGTATTCTAAAAAAGGATCATCAATTTTTACAGCATAAGCTTTAGCATCCCCAACACCAACATACAAAACAGCTGTTCCGTCATCTTTTCTAACAATGCCCCCGGGATAAACTACATAATATAAATCAGTTCTCTTTGCTTCGTCTTCGGGCAAGTCCTCTCTTCTTGCTAAGATTTTAACCTTGGAAATTTCTCTTTTCTCGTAATTAAATAAAAAACTTATTGGGTAATAATGTCTTATCTTTCCCCTAGCATAACGCGCTACATGAGCTAAAACACCCCACTTTCCATTCTTTAACTTATGGATCTCATTTACACCACCCCATTCTCCTTCTGCAAAAATTCCTTGTATAACCACTGTTTGAGACATAAGTCTCGGTTTTAATTCATCAAGTAAGTTTATTATTGTAAAGCCTATTTTACCCCTTCCTCCTCTGTCCCCTTGCAGTCTTGTAAATACTCCAATCTTCCCGTTTGGCAAGTCTTTAAATCTTATTCCTTTCATACCCCAAGGCCCGTTTGTAATTCTACTTAAATAAAAAACATCTTTTCCCATATAAAAAACATTTCTATAACCTAAATACTTACGCCAATTTTTTTGTACTACCTCCACACCCCCCACGATAATTTCGTCTCCAAAGGAAAAAATAAAAGGGTCTTGTAAGTTAAAAATAGGCATTCTAATGTCTGCTTCCCATAAGTTATCTTTTTTTCGAAAGAAAATTATTTTCGTATTTCTTTCATCGCCCCTGGTTTCCACTCTTCCAAGTAGATACTCCTCACCATTAACCAAAAAAGGGGCTGTTACATTGTAAACATCTTGTTCCATTGCTCCAGAAAATATTAACTTCTCGCTTGAGATTATTCTACTCGGATTGTAGCTTTCCAATAATTTGCCGATTTTTCCAATGTTTTCATTAGTCATCCAAATCTTAAGTGGTAGTGATAAATAAACTTATTCATAGTATGGGAACATTTATAAGTGGCCAGCGTATAAAACTCTCCCATGGACCACAAAACCAAAGAACACATTGAGATAGTAAGAGACATCTGTGAAATAGCTCGAGATTATGAGGTTGGACTGTTGGGAAGATTATTTTACACTTCTCGAGAGAGAAGGTATGACACAGTGCAGGCACTTCGACTATACAAGCATGCTCTAAGAAACATTCCCCCAGAATTACCAGATAAAGGATTAGACTCCCTAAAAATAAGAATTACAAAAAGAATAAATGCTCTGGAAAAATCACTCAAACCTAACAGGAAATAAAAACCTCATTTAGCTACTTCATCTCATCAAACTTTTCTTTCAACATCACACTGTGCCCAATCGCAGAAATATAATCTGCTGAAATCTGCAAATCTTCATCATGTAGTCTGCTATCAACAGTTATGGAGGGCAATTTATTCATAATACCTGCAAGTCCCATCTCTGAACAGGTAAGTATCTAGCTCAGAACAACTCGAGCATCGGTTCTTGTAACAAATTGAGCCACGAGAACAATAGACCCCATCAAAACCACATGGCTGATGACAGTAACCATCATTACCTAAAACATAGCCCTCATCAGCACACCTTTCGTCATCAATATTCGGGATGGTTGACTCACAGTAAAATGAATCACAAATGCTCTGACATTTTCCATTTTTTCCAAGCACCTGTTCTCTCGCACAATACTTGATGCAGCCTTCATTCGTAAAGTAATATCCTTCTTTACAATAATGATAATCGTCTGCATCGTTCAAGAGCCGTATGCTTGCGGCTACACTGGTTTCCCCCGCTTTCCATGTATTCACCCCAATAAGTTTTCCCTCTGAATCAAAAAGACCGCCCCCACTTGAACCAAAGTTTGTGTAGGCATCTGAGCTGATTGCTTCGAAGCCAAAACCTTCTCCTGTGATGATTGTTCTTTTTTCTGTTACAACTCCTTGACTTGTTTTAAACTCTGTAAATCCTTTTGCAAATCTTGGATATCCTACTGCTATAACCTCCTCTCCCCGTTCAATCTCCTCCAACCTTAAGTGTGCTGTCGGGTACTCATCTCCTCCCGTATCAACTTCTAATATGGCGATATCAAGATTATGCGGGGCAAATAAAACTCTTGAAGCCGGATGCAACTTTCCATCTAGAGTTCTTATGCTAACTGTCTCGTTCAATCTTTGATAGCAACTTACAGAATGATACGTGCAATCTACTACGTGCCGGTTTGTAATGACCAAATAATTTGTTCCTTCCCTTCCATATAAAATCCCCGAGCCGCTTCCTCCTGCATTCTCAAAATAACTCCCATCTCGATGCTTTCCATTAACTCTGTACTTAACCCATACAATCGTATCCTCAACATCATTCAGCGTTTCTGAGGAAATGGTCTTTTGTTCTGGTAACGGAGAGAAAAGAATAAGTCCTATAATCAAGTACAGCATTCCAAGCACGAGAATTAGTCCAAACAAAAGAAGAATGAAAACAGATCTACTCCTCTCACCAATTAATTCTTTAGTTTCTTCCATGCCATTACAGTTGCGAAAGATTTATTAAAAACTTGGGTGCTGCGTTGTATATTAATGAAAACCAAATTAGATTTGTACCTTTGTGAATTCATTAAAAATAATAGAAATGATAATTGATCCGGTTATAACAAACGCCAGGTACTCATACAGAAACAAATCTGCGTAAAAAGTCATTTCCTAAAACTCTTACTTATGCCAACATTCCAAAAAGAAGGCAACGGATTTGAAACAAACCCACGAAATTCATTTGCGTAAATGTACGAAAGACCCTTGTCGTTGCCATGTTTGTTAAACATTTCTTCAACCTCTTGATAAATTTCGCGGATTTTCTTCCTTTCAAAATCTTTCTGCAACAATGACGTCGGCTTAAGCACTAGAAAATCTGCCTGTCTAATGATATTCACATCCAAGTTAGACGAGTTTTGTGAGATAAACAAGATATTCAGGTTCTTATGGCGGGCTATCAAAATAAGTTCGCTCAGAAGTTGGTTTGGTTTGCTCATTGCCTTTCTGGAGCTGAACAATATTCCTCCTTCATCGATAACAACTGTCGCATTGTTCTTAATCTGAGAAACATCTTCAATGACCTCGATCCAGGAAGGCATCTCTTCTTTCTTAAAACCTATTGCATAGCATTTAGCTTTCTGCTTGGAGTAAATATTCTCTATCAATTTAATTGCGAATGCTGTTTTTCCAGAACCTCTCGCCCCTAGAATAATCCCAATCTTGCTCTCTGCCTTCAAAAGTTCTTTTTCCCAAAACACTAAGTTTCCGGATAGCTTCTCGATAACTCTCAGCTCATTGTATTCCGGAACTATCTTTTCTCGTTTACTCTGAATCTCTCTTTCAACATTCTTCTGTTTTATTTTCTTTCCAAGTCTGTAAATCCCTCTTCCCGCATAATAAGGACTCTTCAAAACTTCCAGCAAAATGCTTCTCTGTTTCTTCTTCTTCTTCTTCATGTAAAATTAAGGAAGTTGTGACTATTAATTCTTTTGGATGCCAACATTTATAGGTTATCACAACTTCAGCATTTAGTGATACAAAAAATAAAAAAACACCTTAGGGAGGTTATTGAACTAAAAACCTCTCCGAGAGAAATTGCAACAGGGTTTGCATTAGGTACTCTTCTCGCCATTCTCCCAACATTCGGTTTTGGCATACTCATGGGGCTGCTAGTAATTCTAATTTTCAAGGGAATAAGTAAGATCTCAATGATAGCTGCATTTGCAATTTGGAATCCACTAGTTCTTATCCCTATCGCAGCGTTAAGTTACAAAATTGGTGACTTAATTCTATCAGAAGCACCAAAGTACACATTCAGGATTGAAATTATTAACCAAGTCTATGTTTATAGTAGAAGATTTATTTTAGGAAATATCATCGTTGCGACAATTTTCACTATAATCAGTTATTTTGTCGTTTATTTTTTTGTAAACAGGTATCAAAACAAACATAAATGATTAAGATATAAATTGGGTTACCAACAACACCATAAAAACAACATAAAGCAATAAAAGAATCGCACCTTCAATCTTTGTAATTTTCCACCTAGTTCTCAAAAATGCGAGCAGCAATACGCTCATGAATATCATGAATGGGATGATGTAATAAACAGTAGATCTAAGAACCTCTAGAGGAAAAATAATGCCCGAAATTCCTGCAACTAACAGGACATTCGCAATATTCGAACCGATTATGTTTCCTATAGCGATATTAGCAAAGCCCTTTCTTGCTGCCGAAATTGAAACGCTAAGTTCGGGAAGTGAGGTCCCAATTGCAATTAAACTAATTCCCACCAAAGTTTGCGGCAGATTGAAAATATCGGCAAAATAAACAGCTTGTCCAACTAAATACTTGGCACCAAAAACTATCGCAATACCTCCAAAAATCAAAACAACAAAGTCTTTGAAAAGACCAACTTTAGCAACACCAACCATTTCCTTCTTTTTATTCTTAGAAAAACCGGACAGAGCCTTTTTTCGAATCGTTGTAACATACTGAAACTTGTAAAGATATTCGAAAAATTCCTTGAAGTTGTATTTTCCCTCTAGCTCCGGTTTCATCTCAAAAAGGAACAAAGTGTACGCAACATAAAGCAACAAGAGCACGCCTGATTCTAGTCTGCTAATAGTCCCATTCAATGAGAATATTAAAAATATCAAGGCAACAAATACCATGATGTAGCCGTCTCTCTTTAACATCCCCTTATTTGTTTTTATCACCGCCACTAAAGAAGTAATTCCGATTATCAGCCCTATGTTTGCTATATTTGAACCCACAACATTGCCAATTATCAGCCCGCTGCTCCTATTCAATGAAGCCGCTACGGAAGAAGCAAGCTCAGGAATAGAAGTCCCAAATGCAACTAATGTCAAACCAATAACAAACTCAGAGACCCCAAATCTTTTGGATATTGAAGCAGCAGACTTTACAAAATAATCTGAGCCTTTCACCAACAAGATCAATCCACCAATCAAGATTAAAAAATTAGTTATCATTTCACCCTAGAAGGAATTATAAAGCAACCATTATAAATATTGCTTTATATCTACAAAAACATTCTAATGAAAGGATTCTAAAAACACAAATGGAAAAAAGATTTGAAGAAAAGTTGAAAGAAAAGGCGAGAAAAGTTAGCATAAAGGAGGGCGCTGCTTCTAGTGTGATGGAAGGTTTTGGGAATCGGTTCATGACTCCTTTCGCCTTGGCTTTGAACGCAACAAATGCCCAGATTGGTTTCCTTGCCACCTTGCCAGGTTTGGTCGGCAACCTGGCTCAGCTCATTTCTTTAAAGCTTATCAGGGAGACATCACGAAAAAAGATCATACTAAAGGCTGTCTTCTTTCAGGCGTTGTTGTGGTTGCCTTTAATCTTGATCGGAGGACTATATTTCTTTTTCAGTTTAAGCAGCAATTTATCAGTCATCTTGCTAATTGCAATTTACACAGTTATGATCTTTGTCGGGGCTATTGCAGGGCCTGCCTGGAGCTCTTGGATGAAAGACATTGTTTCTGTAAAAAATGGAGAGTTTTTTGCCAAGAGAGGAAGAGTAGTTACATCAGTTCTTCTGGTGAGCATGCTGCTCGCAGGCTTTATTCTAGACTACTTTCAAAAGAGAGCAGTCTTCTATGGTTTCGCAATTTTATTTTTTATAGCTCTAGCTGGAAGAATGTTTTCGTACTATTACTTCACAAAAAAATACGAACCCAGGTTTGTATACGATGAGAAGAACCATTTTTCTTTGAGACAATTTGTCACGCACATGCATGAAAATAATTTTGGTAGGTTTGTTATTTTTGTTGCGCTGATCACTTTTGCAACCTCTATCGCGGGTCCGTTCTTTGCAGTTTACATGCTGGAAAATATGGGGCTGTCCTATTTAGCATTTACAATGATTACAATAAGCCCTGTCATAGCCACATTGTTATTCCTGCCAATTTGGGGGCGGTTCTCTGACAAACATGGCAATGTTAGAATCCTGCAGATAGTTGGATTTTTAATTTCAACAATACCCTTGCTCTGGGTTATTGCTTCGTTCGTTCCATTGCCCTCTAAGTTTCACCTAATCGCACTTTTAGTTGGAGTAGAGATTTTCTCAGGTTACGCCTGGTCCGGGTTTAACCACGCTGCTGCAACTTTTGTTTACGAAGCTGTCTCCAAGGAAAAGATGGCCTACTGCTTTTCTTACTTTAACATAATAAACTCATTCGGTGCGTTTGTTGGAGCAATATTAGGGGGATTTGTAGCCTCACAATCTTTTGTGTTATTTGGGCTTGTTCCCATCATTGTTATATTCTTATTAAGCTCAGCCCTGAGATTGATAGCTTACCTGACCATGATATCAAAGGTTAAGGAAGTAAAGCCAGTCAAATCTTTCTCTGTTCAAAAGAACATAGAAAAACGAATTGACAAAGGGGCAATTATTTTCTGGAAGATGATCGGATTCAAACCGATAACCCTGAAGCAGTATTTCACGCAATAGCTTTCACTAGCGCTCTACTTTCTTCTCTCTAATAAAATCTGAAGAACACGACGAAGACGACTCAGATGACGAAGAAAACTAAGTGACCAGTCTAACCTCTTTTTTATTTTAATTTTTCTAATTAGAAATGGATCGTTGTCTCAAACCCCCTCCTTTTACCATAGAAACCATTAAATTCTGGACCGCTTATTGGAAAACATGGAAGAAAACATATTCCGCACATTAAGGGAAATAGGGCTTACAAAGAATGAAACTGTTGTTTATCTAGACCTTCTTACACAAAAAAGTTCTTCTGCAGGAGATATCACAAAAAGAACAAAACTGCATAAAGCCAATACTTATGCAGCCCTCCAAGGACTATCAGAAAAAGGATTTATCGCCACGATTCTCCAAGAAGAGAAAAGGCTATTTCGCGCTCAAAATCCAAACAGTATGGTGGACTATGTCAGACAAAAAGAAAAAGAACTCCTTAAGATCATTCCAACATTAAGAACAATTGAGAGACAAGACTCAACAGATGATAACGAAGTTTCCATGGTCAATGGGATTCTTGCTTCCAGAAACGCCCTATTCTCCATTCTACGTTTTAACAAACCCCTCGCCATTTATGGAATGCCCTCTACAATATATGATGTTCTTGGAGAAGGGTTCTTTCAGGATTTTCACAAACAAAGAGTAAGGAAAAAGATTCCAATGAAGCTTATCTTTAATGAGAACCAGGATGAAATTAGCTCTTTGAACAAACTAGATTTGACTGAAGCCAGGTACTCTGAGTTGATAGGAAGTTTTGCCCCTACAATCCTCTGTGATAACACTATAATTATGTTGGTTTTAACAAAACCTGTTTCTGCCATAGAAATCAAAAACAGAAGTATCGCGGATGGTTATAGGGGACATTTTGAGATTCTGTGGAAACACGCCAAGCAACGAAAAGTAGTCTAAAAAATTACTACATTGGTTCTTATACAAGCTAGTTCTATATAATACATGGAAGAAGATTATCGGCAGTGTCATAACTGCTACAACGAAATTGAAGAAATGATCTGTGAAAGATGCAGGTTAAGACAGGTTACATCTTGGTTGCAAGACAACAATGGGCCATGGTCCATACAAGCCCTGTTCTTTCGCAAGCTAGAAAAGAAACTGCCTAGACCACCATATGAAGGGTACTGCTTGATTTGTGGCAATGAACTCCCAGCATTATGCGGGCCTTGCTTTTATCAGGAAGCCTCTTTCGCACTAAAAGAAATTATTGAAAATAAGACGTGGTTAGATTCATTTGCGAAAATGTTCAAACCGAAACATGTTCAGCTCGTATAAGGGGGTGATAAACTGAAGAAAAAACCAACAAAAAAGAAACCAAAAAAAGAAGAGAAGTAATAGTCAACTCTGTTTAGCAGAGTATAATCAAGGAGAGCATATGGGTGCTGGATGTTAGCAACCTGTGTGCTCCCTAATATTAAAATGAATCCTGAAAAATTAATAGAGAAGAAAGAAATTGAAGAAGATGACGAATGGCTAGAAGAAGATCTGTACGGCAAGGATTATGGTGCTGGCAAATTGTCAAGGTACTTTCTTAACACAGGCTGTTGGAAGATTTAAATTATCACCCAGCCTACCACACTCCATCTCCTCACATATATGCATATATGGCGGGTGGCTCTTTTTTTAGAAGCCAACGAAACATTAACTCCATTTAAACCATCTTTCTTTGTGTTTGTATGGATCTATCTTCATGTCGTGTCTGTCGACTCTGCGTCTTTTTATAAATCTTGTCGAGAACGAAAGGATATAACAAGAGTGATGGAAGAAGAGTCCCACCGAGATGCCAGAAACGTCTTTTCGGCGGCCAGCGCATGTATGGAATCGAAGATTCCATGCGGGAAAAAGATAAAGAGTAATCTAAAGACTGCTTTGTCCGGAGTTTCAATAAATCAGAATTAAAATAAAAAAAGTTTCAACTTCGGTTTGCATTAAGCCAGTTTTATTATCCTCAAACTTCACGCTCATTCTAAGATTATACAATAAAACATGCCATCCCATCT
>JAHITZ010000030.1 GCA_018817405.1 Nanobdellota archaeon | reverse complement strand
TTCAGCTTCTCCTGCCGCATCATTTTGTAACGATACTTCGGCGTTATCTTAACGTGCTTGAAGTTGTTCCCGACCGAATTCCCGTAAGTTTGATACATTTTTACCTCCGTTAAGTTTATTTAGAACAAGTCAGTTCTCACCCTGTTTGTAAACACAATGAGCGACGACTCGCTCATTTTTTTATATTCATAAAAATAGAAAAAGATTGCTGCAATTCATCCCATAGCTAAAGCAACGGGATTTCTTGCGGGACTTTAACAAAATTATAACTTTGTAAGCAAATAATCTATATTTCCCGCTTCTTGTCTTAGTCCTTCAGCTTCTCTTTCAAATTTTTCTCTGTTAGCCCAATCTTCAAAGGGGATATTTTCTCGTCTTAGTAAGTCTCTTAATCCGATAGCCGCATCAATATGCTCCTTTCCGAGCGCGGGTTTGTAATGGACTTGGGTTGGTTCTGAAATAAAACCGCCTGTCTCCCATAATTCTACTGTCCCAATTGATTGCTCGTCTGCCGAAGGGTTAGAATCTACAGGGAATATCAGAAAAACGATGCGCCACCGCGCCTTAAAAGGTGCGGTTTGATGGCGCTCGTTTTTTGGATGCTCAAGATGCTAACCCCACACTTAAGTGTGGAGTTTTCGCAAGCATCTTGACATAATCACTTTAACACCATAACCATCCATTTCATTTCCCCAGCTTTGATCACCAGAGAGTACATAACCGTACCGCCTGAGAAATTCGACACGTCCTTGAGCTACCGGAATTGTCTGTTTCCAAAATTCGTCTTGAACTTCAATTTTAAGTTCTCTAGCATAGTCCCAAAACGCTTGTCTTTCTCCACTAGCATGTTTTCTAAATGGGATTTTTGGAGCACTGATTGGTTTACTTAAAGACATGGAAAATCTCATGCTTATTCGTTTTTGAAAATATGCATGGTACGGAAGAATTACTTTTTGACCTTTTTCTTGGCTTTTGGCGTGTCCTCTTTATCAGCGTTTTCTTTCTTCTCTTTTTCAGACTTTGCTCTTGCCCTTGCTTTTTCCCTTGTTATATGAAAAGCCTCTGTCCATCGGATTTTTCTTTTATCGCGCTTTAATTTTTCGGAATTTTTTCTGCATTTGCTTGAGCAGAAATAGTGAATATTTCCTGAGTTTTTTATTACATGAATTCCTTTGTGGGGCCTTTCATCTTTTCCACAGAAAGTGCACTTTGTCATTTAATGCTCTCCTGAACCCAAGAAAATCCTGCGGTTTTCACTCTACGTTCGACTACTTCTCTAATTACTTCAACTCCGGCTAAATTTTCATAAACTCTTGCGACATCATGCATTGTAGAGATGTATTTACCATTTTCACCAGTAGCCCTAACAATCACAAACCCTTTATCCCCAGTTTCATGAACCAAATGAACAGCATCACCAACTTCTTTTCTGTTATAATAACAAATGCGCTCTTCATCAAGATTAAGATAAAAAAAATTAGACAATAATTTACCCAAGGGGCTTGCATGAATGTATCCTGCTTTTCTCCATCCGTCTTGTCCTAGCATTTCTTTTATTCTGGCTTCGTTTCCTGTCATTAAACGCTCCTCCATGAAAAACCTGCCATCCTTTGATCATGAGATATGAATTCATCCGTAATGACTAACCTTTGATTCTTATAATTCATCTTCATAAGACCAATCCTTGATTTTATAGTACTTACTCTCTCATTAATCCTGCCTGCAAAGCAATAACCTCTTGTATTGTCTATTGCTGTGACTTCTATATAACCTCTTTCTTCTCTTATCTTGAAATTTTCTGGGTTGATCTGTTCATCAAATCTTCCACGAATTAACCCTGTTAGTTCAGATGATTTTCTTGCCTCTGAAAGTGGGTTCCATATATTTGGATTTGATAATGTCACTGTCATCTTAAACGCTCCTCCCCTTTCCGCCTTTGATTCTTCTGGCTTCAATCTCTGTTTCTCTTAATGTGATTAAATCTCCGACTTTTACTGGGCCTTTGATGTTTCTTCGCATTGACCTGCCTTTATTTCTGCCATCCAAAACCTTGACCTTGGCTTGTGTTACTTCCCCTCTCGCTCCAGTGCGGCCAATGAATTGTTCAACCAGGGCATTAACCGGTTCTCCTTCTGTTATTTTGCCCATACTTGACTCGCTTGAAGTCTTGTCCTTTGTCTGCTGCTGCTTTGGCATTTTACTCCTCTGGTTTTATCTTAGCAATTTCACCGGCGGTTTCACCCGCATTTATTACTGCGACAGACGCTGTACTCACAGGGATTCCGACCGCAATTCCTAACTTTTGTTTTGAGTCAACTTCGGCGCAAGGTATTCCTTTTTCCTTGCAGAGAACAGGCAAGTGCTGAACGATTTCTTTTGGTTCAACATCTGATGCATAAACAACTAACTTTGCAGTTCCAAGCTCCACTGCCTTTGTAACCTCATTCGTTCCTTTCTCAACTTTTCCGGTTTTTTTTGCTCTTTCAATAAGATTATAGAAGTCCATTGTGACCTCCGTTGTTAAACTTCATTGGTTTAATTAGAAAGAAATGAAAAAGTTTGTTTATAAAACTTGCTATTTAGAACAATAATTTTTATTAATGCAACAATATGTGACATCCTCCCAGCCCTAAAGGGTTGACGCGAAGCGTCAATTCCTCACTTCGTTCGGAACTGGGCGTCCTTTCGTTTTACGCGTGGTGCATCTGTTGATTTTCGACGTAATCATAAGCCCGCTCAAAATCACTATTC
>JAHITZ010000029.1 GCA_018817405.1 Nanobdellota archaeon | reverse complement strand
CGGGAGATGGGATGGCATGTTTTATTGTATAATCTTAGAATGAGCGTGAAGTTTGAGGATAATAAAACTGGCTTAATGCAAACCGAAGTTGAAACTTTTTTTATTTTAATTCTGATTTATTGAAACTCCGGACAAAGCTTAAACCTCAAATCAAATATATAATCAAGCAGAAAAAAAGAAACTAAAAAACCAACAGATGCAAAAACCCTCGCAAAAAAGTAATCGCCGCTAGAAAAAACATAAACAGCAAAAACAAATATGGCAGAAATAATTATAGTAAAAAATTTCCTAATTCTATAATGCTGAATTAGATCATCAATCTTTTTTTCCATTCGCCCCTTTTTCATAACATTAAGAAGTTTATTCGACTTAAAAATCCATCGAACACAAACCTCATTTTTTCTTTCTCAATTTTTCACACCTCGAGGCAAGTCAAAAGAGGAGATTACAACTTTTTTCTTTTTAGGCACTAGTTCGCCATGATCGATTGGATGAGATTTCTTGAATTCTTTAAAAGATAAAATCTTATGCCCTTTCAAATGCACAACACCATCTTTAGGCAATTCATTTAAGTGAGTAAACACATTAACAACTTTCCCCTTTCTCATGACTATGTGCACACAACCATCAACTTTTTTTACCATAATATTTACACAATGCCTTGGCATTTAAAGTTTTTGCAAATCCACAACCCTTAAAACCCTTATTCCTCATCTTTAATCATGAAACAAATAGAAATAATGTCTCCTGCCGGAAACTTCGAGTCACTCCAAGCGGCAATCCAAGCCAAAGCAGATTCAGTTTACTTTGGAGTGCAACAACTCAACATGCGCGCACACGGAGCCAACAACTTCACCTTAAAAGACCTACCAAAAATAATCAAGCTCTGCGAAAAACATAGAATCAAAACATATCTTACAGTAAACTCAATACTTTACAACGAAGACTTAGAATTAATGAAGAAAATAATAGACAAGGCAAAGGCAGCAGGAATAAGTGCAATAATCGCCTGCGACATCGCAGCAATCCAATACGCAAATTCAATTGGCCAAGAAGTCCACACATCAACTCAATTAAACGTTTCAAACATTGAGGCAGTAAAATTCTTCGCTCAATTTACAGACGTCATCGTCTTAGCAAGAGAGTTAACTCTAAAGCAAATTAAGGAAATTTGTGATGAAATAAAAAAACAAAAAATCAAGGGGTCCAAAGGAGAACTCATAAAAATAGAAATCTTCTGCCACGGCGCTCTCTGCGTTTCAATTTCTGGAAAATGTTACATGTCGCTAGCCAAATACAATTGGTCTGCCAACCGAGGCAAATGCTTCCAACCATGTAGAAGAGCATACAGAGTAATTGATGAAGAAACAGGAGACGAACTAAAAATAGACAACAAATATGTAATGTCCCCAAAAGACCTATGCACAATAAAATTTCTAGACAAAATTATTGAATCGGGAGTCTCAGTTCTAAAGATCGAAGGCCGCGCACGCCCACCAGAATATGTCTACACAGTAACAAAGGTCTACAAAGAAGCCGCTCTCGCAGTAAAAAATAAAACATTCAATGACAAAAAAATCAAGGCCTGGATAAAAGAACTCGAAACAGTTTACAATAGAGGTTTCTGGCACGGCGGTTATTATCTCGGGAAGAAATTAGGCGAATGGGCAGGCGTTAGAGGTTCCAAAGCAACAATCAAGAAAACACTCCTAGGAAAAGTAGAACATTACTTCGACAAAAAGCATGTAGCCCACTTAAACATCCAAAACCAGGAAATCAAAACAGGCAATGAATTATTAATAACAGGCCCAACAACAGGAATAGTAAAAACAAAAATCAAAGGACTATACAAAGATGGCAAACCCACAAAAGGCAAGGCAAAAGGCGCAGACATCACAATTCCTCTAGAAAAGAAGGTCAGGAAGAATGATAAGGTCTTTTTGTTGAAGAAGTTATAAATTATCCAAAGGACTTTTTATCTTAGACAAATCTTTATTTGACACTTTGGTATAAATCTCAGTTGTTGACAAATCACTATGCCCTAACAATTTCTGAATATGTCGTATATCAGTTCCCTGCTCCAACAAGTGCGTCGCAAAACTGTGCCTCAGCATGTGTGGTGTAACTCTAATCCCAACCCTCTTCCCAAGCTCCTTCAAAACTTTCTGCACGCTCTTCTTAGTGTATTTTCCATTCCTTCCCTCAAAAACATAATCCGTCTCAAATTTCTCTTTGCTATAATATTTCAACAAATCCATCTTTAAGGCTTCAGACATTAGAGTCATTCTATCTTTTTTCCCCTTTCCCTTCCTAACGTGAATCATCCCTCTATCAAAATCCATATCGCTTCGCTTCAAATCAATAAGCTCCTGTAACCTCAAGCCTGAAGAATAAAGCAACTTCAAAACAATCTTGTGTTTCAGGTTATCTGTAGCATCAACCATCCCTCTTATCTTCTCAACGCTAATGACTTTTGGCAATGTCTTCTCTTTTTTCCTAATAGGAATCTCCTCAAAACTAAACGGCCTCTTCAAAATCTCCGAAAAAAAGAACCTCAACGAGGCATACTGCAATCTCATTGTATTAACAGCTAGATTCTGGGCTAAGAGATAAGACTTAACACCTCCCTGATTTAGATTAAGCCTACTTCTCTCCAAAAAATCAAGAAATCTCCCAACGTTGTAGCAATAAGTCTTGATTGTCTGCCTACTAAATCCCTTTAGAATGCACAAATCTCGTATTTCTTTCAGATATCCTTCTTTATTTCTAGTATAATCCATATTGGAACTTCTCGAGTAAGAAATATATAAATTTGTGTTGAAACTCAAGAGTTAAATGATTACATCCACTTTTCAAGTAGATGTAATAGATGTTATACGCAATCGGCACGGGGCACTATAAAAGCAAAAATTATAAAAGGAATGATATTCTTATGAATAATATGGCTCAAAAATCAAAATATCAAATTTATCAAATAGCAAAATTTGTTATTCTTTCAGTTATAATAATT
>JAHITZ010000028.1 GCA_018817405.1 Nanobdellota archaeon | reverse complement strand
TGTTTCGAATTTGTCCAAACTTGCGGAAAAGATATCCGCGAGGGCATTTTTGGAACGAAGGGTATTTTTGCGATGGCGTCGGGAATAGTGATTTTGAGCGGGCTTATGATTACGTCGAAAATCAACAGATGCACCACGCGTAAAACGAAAGGACGCCCAGTTCCGAACGAAGAGTGAGGAATTGACGCTTCGCGTCAACCCTTTAGGGCTGGGAGGATGTCACAACCTATAGATTCTAAATCTTCCATAATTTCCTGATGTTGGTTTAAGTGCTCAATTAATGTACTATATTTAACAAAACCATTATGGTCTTGTTCGCCCGCATGCATTAATCCAGGAACAACTCTACCAACAGCTACTAAAGAAGATTCATTTGGCTCTGCCATCATTCCGTTATATATTTTATCATCAATATCACTTCTGGAATATTTCTTTCCTGTTTGAGTAGATAACAATTCAAGCCTTTCAACTAAAGTGTGATATTCAATACCCTCTTCTCCAATTTCAACAAGATCTTTTGGATATGATCCATGTTCATCACGTGGTGTTTTATCTGTTATAGGTTCACTATAAGCTCTAATAACCACTCCTAAAATTAATTCAACTCCCCAACCTTGCGGATCAAAACGTAAGCCACTTTCTTTTAATTCTTCAAATGATAAATGTTTGTTGTTCATTTTCATATTCACATTATACTAAGTGGATTGATATATCTCTTTTATAAACCTTTTTGTTTTTTAGTCTTCAGGTCTTATCTTTTTTATTGAGGTAACCTTATTTCTGGATAAGACACACGCTCAAAAGAACGGCTCCATCCGGAATAGAAAATTAGTTGAAATATGAAGTTAACGAAGATAACAACATTAGAATTTTCGGTTTTAACCTCTGTGGAGGCGAGCCCCGAATTGAACATCGCGATTAAGAGAAGTGGCAATCCCTCCAAAAATTTATCCTCTGGAACGAAGTGACGAGCTGAGAAATTTTTGAGAGATGGATTGACATTTGGGTTAATTTCTGTTTTTCAAAAAGAAAATTTGCGAAGCAAAAAGAAATTACCTCTTAATTTGCTGTTGCTTGACCGAACGAAGTGAGGCACGAGTGGAGCAAAAAGCGACCTCGTGAGTTTTAATTTTTCTTTCAGGGTGGGGGAGGAGGATGGTTCCGACGACCAAAATATTAGAGAAAAAAGCCTGCCCTTTTTTGTTTCTTTTTTTCTAAAAAAGAAAATGAGGGGTTCTTATTTTGCTTCTTTTTCTAAAAGAAGTGTTTTTAAAGTCTGCTTTCAATAATTTTTTATGGATAATAATATAGAATTTGAAGAAAATACAGTAACTATTAAGAACATTGTTATTGATGATGCGAACACCTCAAAAATACTTAGAGATATTGCAGAAAATAAAAGAGAAGATTTCATCAAAAAAGCGATAATAATAGGGGCAATAGGATTGAAGAATCTTTATCTTGCTGAAAATGTAGATTATATTGAAAAAGAATTTAAAGAACTTCTAAAGAATTCTGAATCTCAATCTAAAGACATTAGAAATGCTCTTGAAAGAGAATTCAGAGAACTTTTAAAAAATTCAGAGATTCAATCAAAAGATATCAAGAATAATTTAGAGAAAGAGTTTAGAGATTTGCTTAAAGCTTCTGAATCTCAATCTAACACCCTTCTAAGAACTTCTGAAAATCAAGCAAAGGATATTTGGACAAATTTTGAGAAGGGTTTTAAGGAATTGTTAAGAGATTCTGAAAATCAGTCTAAAGATATTCAAGGGATGATAGAAAAACAATTAGATGTAGAGAATAACCAAAGTTCTCTTGGTAAAATGAGATTATTGTTTGAAGATTATTTTGACAAAAAGAAGGGCAAGATTGGGGAATTACTTAATCCCTTTGAGGAAAGCTCCCCAATTAAAAAGCTAAAAGATGAAATTTTAGGTAAAATACAGGAATTAAGAGATGAAGTATTAAAGGAAAAATCTAAAGAAGAAATAATTGAAAAAACTTCCTTGAAGGGAGCTAATTTTGAAGAAATTGTTCTTGAACAGGCACAAGATTTCTTATCTGAATATGAAGATAAAGTTAATGCTTGTGGAGAATGTCTTGGGAGAACAAACAAAATTGGCGATTTAATTGTAGATATTAATGGCGATGAAAAAAAGAGAATTGTTATTGAATGCAAGGATAGTTCTTCTTATTCTCATAAAAAAACTATTGACGAAATAAATGATGCAATAGAGAATAGAAGTGCTAAATATGGTATATTTTTATTTAAATCTCAATCTCAAATTCCATCAGCTTTGAAGCCAATGAAAATTACTAATAATTATATTGTAACTTCTTTTGACGATTATGGGCTTTACTTTTCGTTAAGAGTTGCGAGATTATTTGTTGAGAAGAATGGTGAGTCTAAACAAGAAATTCCTATTGACAAAATTCAAAAAGTAGTTGAAGAATTACAAACTAAACTATCTGATTTTAAAAATATCCAAACAAAATTGACTCAGATAGACAATGCTAGTTCTTATATCAGAGAAAACATAGATAGATTAAAGAAAGACCTTGATGAAGGACTAAGTTCTGTAAAAGAATTAATCTCGGCGTGAGCCGACTATCTGTCCGAAGGACTAAGAACCCCTCAAATTAAATGAAAAATTTGAGTGTAACGAAGTGAAACCTTTTACCCTTTGTTATGCAAAGTGCGAAGCATTTTGTTGGTTTTCTCGTCGGTCGGGTAAAAGAAGTTTTTCTCTGAAACTTGTTTCAGTTATCTGTCCGTAGGACGCAGGCTTTTTTCTCCTATCTCGGGTGGGCAAAAAATGAAATTTTAAATTTGGTCGCTTTAGCGACTCTGGGAACATGATGGAATCATGAATAAACTCATGATTCCACACCATTTTAGAGCGTAAACTAAACTCTTTAACAGATACCATAACGCGTTCAATAAACCCGCGGAACAGATTTGTTATTAATAATGTTTGTTGTACGCAAGAAATTTAAAGTAAATCCTCTCTTTATTAATACAATGGGTTATGCAATTATAAAAATTGGGAATTTTTTTAATTATTTCACTTCCCTCGGAGGAAAGGATCCTGCAGTTCTAACTAGGTTTTTTAGGTATATTGTATCAAGCAGCAGTACGCTGATATTGGATTTGTTGATTTTAGGATTTTTAACAGAGGTTTTGGGGTTGTTTTATTTAATTTCTGTTGGGATGTCTTATACGGCTTCTACAACGATTAATTATTTTATAAACAGAAACTGGGGTTTTCGGGGGACTGAGACAAAAGTTATAAAGGGATATATTCTATTCTTGACGTTCGGGATTTTAGGTTTGTTCTTAACGCTGTTGTTGATGTGGGTTTTTGTTTCAGTGTTGGGAATTTATTATTTTTTATCAAGGGTTTTTGTTGCAATAATTGAAGGAACTATCTTGTTTATTTTGAATTCTATTTTTACGTTTAGGATCCCCTTGATGGAAATGGCGCCTTATCAAAAAATATTGAAGAAAAATAAAAATTAAATTTTGATTTAAGCGTTAGAGATAGCGTTTATGAAAAGATTAATGTCTTTACTGTTCATAACCTTATCACTATTCATATCTGCTAGCTCGAAAAGATCTGGGCGATATTTTTGAAAGAAATACGGAAAGTTGTATACTTCAAGAAAGATATCAATGTCGTAAGCATTCACAATACCATCTTTATTCATATCTCCTTTATCAACTAACGGTATGATCTTGTCAAAAGAATCTTCAACTGTTTGGGCTTTAATCCCTTTAGAACTCTTTTGTGGGTTTGCTGATACTTTATCGGATTCTTTTTGTGCAGTTTCTATTTCATTTGATGTATCTGATGTCAAAACAATCCTATTAAATTCTTTTTGTGCAGTTTCTATTTCATTTGATGTATCTGATGTCAAAACAATCCTATTAAATTCTTTTTGTGCAGTTTCTATTTCATTTGATGTATCTGATGTCAAAACAATCCTGTTAGAATCTTTTTGTGCAGTTTCTGATAAAGTTTTGGTAGGCACTAGTCCGCTAGATAATGGTGCAAAAGTTCCAATAGCTAACAAAATAACTAAACTCAAAGTAAAAACTATATTCTTTGTTTTTTTCATTTTTTGTTGCCTCCTTTCATTTGATTGAACATATTTGAAATCGAATGATTTGGCAGATCCTGCCATATTTTCATCCCAGTGCTTGTTTTGGTTTGTATATATAATTATGGATGGAACTAAATGGAACTTGTAGAAGAGTATTGGGAAGAGGGGAGGGTTTTTGAACTCAACGCTCAACATACGGAGATCTCATTCTTTTCTTTCCGTGAAAAGGTTCGTACTCAATCCAAAAGGCTTTGCCCCCCCAGGGCTCAACCCACCAATTAGTCCAAAGATAGCTGGAATGCTCGGAATCGAAATAGCTCCTACCTGTGTTGGGAGATTCTCTTTCAGAAAAAGAAGGAACATCATTCGGGCATTTGAATAATTTTTCTGTATAACCTAGGTTTCCTTGGAAGATATCCTGTGCGAAAAGGGGTTTAGAAGATTCTACTGGCTCTGGTCCGAGGGAGGGGAACTCAGAGACTTGAGGGTAACTGGATCCATCTTGGAGTTGATTTTGAACACCAAAGGCCAATTGTCTTAGGTTGCTTTTGCAGAGAGCTTTTTTAGAATGATTTCTGGATGAGGAAAGGACTGGCAGAAAGATAGCGGCTAGGACAGTCACTATTCCGACACAGACTAAAAGTTCTAATGATGTGAAACCTTTTTCTTTGTTTTTCATCTTTAAAGAAAGGGCTTCAATTATTTAAGTTTATTTCTTCAAGGAAGCAAATAGGAAGCAAATACGCCAATGACAGTGCTCGCTTTGAACTTCTGGAGTTGATAGATATTAGCCAGAATCTCAAAGCTCGTCGAACCTTAGGTTTTTATCATGTTAAGATGGAAATAGGATTTTACTAGGTGAAATCCTAAAACGCCAGCGACAGGATTCGAACCTGTGCTTCCGTGAGGAAATATGCTCTCCAAGCATACGCGTTAACCACTCCGCCACGCTGGCCTATAAATACTGTTAAAGAACACAGATTAAAAAGATTTTGTTCTGTACATTTCTTCATTTATTTTGCATATTTATGCAAAACGAAACATTTAAATAACATTATGAATACCTATTCATAACTAAATACAGGAGGAAAAACAAAATGCCGAATAAAGACGGAACAGGACCAGAAGGAGATGGTCCAAAAACTGGAAGACAAATGGGGAAATGCAAGGGAGCAAAACCAGTCGGACAAGGACTTGGTAGAGGTAGAGGCTGTGGCAGAGGATTTGGAAGGAGATTCTCAGAAGAGAAAGAATAAAGAGAATTCTCCAAATTCTCTAATTTACTTTTGGCCATTTAGATGTTGAACCAAAAAGTAAATAAAAAGTCTTTTGCGTTTATATTATAGAAAATGCCAAGACCATGTAAAAGGAGAAGAGTTCGAGGTCGACCGAACTCTTCATACTTTAAACCAGCGGGAATAAGATTAACTGAATTAGAAGAAACAGTTTTAACTATGCCTGAATTTGAAGCAGTTCGCTTGATTGATTATAATAAAATATCCCAGGAAGAAGCTGGAAAGAAAATGCAAGTTTCTCAATCAACTTTATCTAGGATTTTGAAGTCAGCCCATAAAAAAATCTCAGATGCTTTAATAAATGGGAAGGCGATTAAGATAGAAAAATGAAAAATAGTAAAAAAATAATCTGGGGGGTTGTAGTTTTGGTGATAGTTCTGGTGTTAGCTGTGGCCTTTAAAGGGAGTGATAAAGATGCAGAGATTATAACTCTCTCTAATGATGGAACTTTTACACATCAACAATGTGAATCTCGTGGTTTAGTGGATAAAGTTATTATGATGGAATCAAAATATTGCCATGTTTGTGAATTAACAAAGCCAACCTTTTTGTCAGCTTGCGAAGCAAAAGGAGTTACCCCTCTAATTATTGATATCTCTAAGACAGAAGATTTTGCTCAGATGGAATCTTTTGGAATAAATATCAAATATACTCCCACTTTTGTTTTTGGTTGTGATTATTATGTTGGAGAGAAATCAAAGTTAGATTATGAGAATTATCTTGATAAGTTTATGGCTGAACAATGAAAGAAAAATTGAAAAAATTGGTGGTGTTGGGAATAGCAATCGTAGTCCTAATAGTCTTTTATTTCCTAGCTCAGAAAATTTCTCCTGATTATTTGCAAGAGGTCGGGTTGTCTCTCCCACTACCTGTTTTCACATTTCTTGTTGCGATTATTGATGGATTCAACCCTTGCAATTTGTTTATCTTAACACTCTTAGTCAGCCTATTGCTAACAGAATCACATGAAAGAAAAAGAATTTATGCTGTTGGTTACACTTTCATTGCAGTTGTTTTTCTTTTTTATTTTCTATTTATGGCTGCTTGGCTAAATATCTTTAGGTATATTGGTCTTATTGATCCGCTTAGGATAGGAATCGCTGTTATCGCCCTCATTGCTGGATTTATTAATTGCAAGGAATTATTCTTCTACAGGAAAGGAATTACTTTAATGGTCCAGGACAAACATGTTGGTCCGTTGAAAAAAAGAATTGCCGGAGTTTCCAAGTTAATTAAAACTGGTTCAATCCCAACATTAATCGGAGCCTCTATTGTTCTTGCCATATTCGCATCACTAGTTGAACTGCCATGTACTGCAGGATTTCCTATAATTTACACAGGCATTCTTTCTGGAATGGGCTTGGGTTCTGGACTTGGACATTATCTCTATCTTTTGTTATATGGGCTTATTTATGTTCTTCCTTTATTTGTAATAATGACTGTTTTAGGTTACACTTTTAATGGCAAGACGATAAAGAAACAAACAATGGGTTTGATAAAATTCATTGGCGGTTTAATAATGATAATTCTAGGAATTGTTTTGTTGGTGAATCCTGGGTTGATTGGGGTTGGGTGATTTTTTAAAACGAACATTTCTACGAAGTGTTACATTTTTGTAACCTCTCTCTCCAAGCACGTCGCAATAACCTTCCTCGCAATCAAGTTTTAGGATTCTTACCTCCTAAGCAATTTCTCCCGGAGTTTGAAGTGTTTGATGAAATTATCTACTTCTTGTCGGATTTGTTGATGCATTTTATGTGGATTGCTAGATTGGTAAGGGATGACTTTTATTCTGTCTGGTTCAGCTTGAGCCATTTGAAGATAACAGCGTCTTACTCTTTTATGGTATGATAATGGACGAGATTCTATTTTGTCTGGTTGCCCGAACTCATTTGTTGTCATTCTTTCAAGTCCGGTTTTTGAGGCAAGGTCAATGAAAAATGTTAGGTCGGGTATTATGCTTTCTGTTGCAAAGTCTTGTATAAAATCTATCACAGCCCTATTGAGTCCGAGACCTCCTCCTTGGTAAGCTCTAGACGATTCTCCGAATCTGTCATATATGCAGATGCCTCCTTCTTTAAGGGTTGGGATGACTATCTCTTCTGTTGATTGTGCTCGTGAGGCCATGTAGAGAAGAAGTTCTGTTCTTGGAGCTAAGGGTTCTACTTTTGGGTTTTGGAGAATGTTTCTGATTCGCTCTCCGATTGGAGTGCCTCCAGAGCATCTCCCTTTTGAGATGATGTAACCTTGGTTAGATAGACAGTTTTTTAGAAGAGATATCTGAATGCCTTTACCACTACCTTCTCCTCCTTCGAAAGTTACGAATACTCCCTTGTATCGATGGCCTCTTTTGTACATTTTAAGATTGTGACAAACGCCCCCTGATTTGTTGGGCTCTTTGGCTATTCATTTCAGAATGCCTCTCTGCATCGTAAAATGGAACTTGTTCGACTATTGTTCCGCAGAATTCAGGTTCTGGGCAAAAGCCAACATAACAGCATTTAGGAGTTACAAGTTTTTCAATCAGACTTGTTCTGTCGGCTTGAGAAATAAGGTTCATTTCTGCTCTAGTTATAGCTTGGATTTCAGGTTCTGCTGTGGAGCAAAGGCGCAAGGAGGCATATCCTGTTAAACGATTGTAAAGGTCGTAGGTTTTTACAACTCCGAATTTTAGGCCGCGAGGTATGACTGCAATCGCATCACTTTTAGGGATTCCACATTCCACTAGTTTTTCATAAGCTTTTATTGAATCAGTGAATCTTTCCAACCACAATGATAAATTTTGAGGATTTGTTTCAATTTCTCCTGGAAGGGAAACAACTGGAGTAAAAACTTCCCGTACTGCAGTTAAGTCAGTGTAAGGATGAGAACCCCATTTTTTTATTGATTCAGAAGCTCTGTCTATTGCATGATAAATGGATTCTGCTGTTTGCAGTAAAGTGCGGTGCCTTTTTACTTCTCCCCAAATTCTCCAGGGTGTGTTTGCACCTGTTACAGCTCCGTTAGTGTTGTTGAAGTCACCAACAAGGTGTTCTAATTTTCTGAGCAGGTCAGGCCATTCTGCTTTTATTGATTCTGGAGAGGATAAAACTCTGTCTCTTTCTTCTATCCATTCTGATATCCTATCATCTCTTTCCTCGCTATAAAGATTAAAGTGATGGAGAAGTACAGGTTTGTGGAGAATGTTTTGTTCGTTTCTGTCCATTAATTCCTGAGCAAAATTTACTCTGTTGTGGAAAATGCAAGGGTTTGGGCAACCAGAACGGGGAGCTGCTTTTCTTGCTTCGTAGATTTTCCCCATTCCATTTTCATGAAAAAAGTTTTCTAGTTGGGCAATAACTTTTTTTCCTTCAGCAGGGAAGAATTCATTGTCTTGGGCGTCTTTTGCAAAGCCAACCACTGTTTCCAGGGGCATGAACATAAAGCCGCCGCCTTCGTGGCCGTACTGGACGATTTTTGCTGCCTGTTGTTTTGGCACGCCCCTTTTTTGGAATTCGTGGTATGCTGCAATATTTGCTTTAGAGTCAGGCATGTAACTTCCCAGCGCTTCTGTGTTTTCTGCAATGGTTCTTGGGACAACGATATCTTCTTCTGCTGTGTCAGTTCTTCTTCCAGACGGTACGATAAAGCTTCCGAATCTTGCGCTTGTGAACATTGAGTCAACGAATTTAGAACAAGTTCCTCCCAAGATATACCATAAGCCAGGGGTGGTTCCCATTGATGCGTGGCCGCGGCCTGCAGAGCTGATTATACCTTTTAAGACTTTTTCACTTTCCTCTTCTTCAAGTGCTTTTTCAAAAGCATCCATTCCTTTGAAAGTTATGCGGGCAGCTGCACGAACAAGCTCGTCTGGAGTGAGGACTCTGCCACTTGGCAGGGTTAAAGTTGGACCATAACCTGCAACAGTTACTCTCGGGTCAATTATGTTTACCATCTTTTTAGTTAGTCGGAGAGAGCCTTTAAATTAATTATGGGAGGTGAAAGCAATTGTTAAATTGATAGGCTTTGTTGAAAATCTTTTTTATCGCTGTTCGCATTCCCAACTCGCGGCCACGCTCGTAATGAATTAACCCACCCCAAAAATGTCTCGCGTAACACGCTCGCCCACCACACCCTGTTACTCCAAATCTTCTTCGCTACCGCTCAGAAGATTTGGTAATCTGTTGCAAGATAACTCGGGAGATTTCGACTTTTTCAACAAAGCCAAATCAATAGTAAAGTATTTAATAAAATTAGTTTAGGGAAAATTATGGCTATGAGTTTCTTGGAAAGAGTTGTATTTTACAGCATGATGACGGTTATAAGTGTCTCTGTTGGTTTTGGAGTTTATGGCTGTAGCCACAGAGAGTTGTGTGTAAATAAATACACTGGAGAGGAAATAAATGGAACCGAGAGGATTTCAATGGTTACTGTTTCTCTGGGAGCAGGGTTTATAGGAGGATTGAGTGTCTTTGGTTTAGGAGCTTTTGCTGATTATGTGAATAATCATTCGAGACGCGATGAAGAAAGGAGGGATGGGGACGAGAGAAGAAGTTAGTCTTTCATTTTCTTTTTGGGGTTTGATACCCCGCGGTCTTGCCATGAGAATAGCAAATTTAACGATTTCTTGATTTTAAATTATGCCCATATCGTGAAGATTTTTCTTGCTCCGGGTTTTAGAAGTGGCGAAGAAATGAAGGAGGCGTATCGTCAAATAGGGCGCGTTGCCACTGAGTGCCACACTTCTGTTGGAGCATCTGTTGGGAAATCCTGTCACAATGAATTCGGATGCGATATTATGTATGGAGTTTATTTAGGAGACGATTCTCGTGCGTTTGATATATCAAAAGGAGTTAATAGGTTGGAAGTAGCTTGTTGCAAGGTTGTTAAAGTTAATTCAAGAACTTTAGAACCTGTTTAATCTTTCATCTCTATTTTAATCTGCACGCTGCACGATTAGGAAAATCGCTGGCGTTCAAATCAAAGAATTAATCTTTCATCTCTATTTTGATTTGAACGCTTCTTGGAATCTGTAATTTCATTATTGGATGGAGAACCCGGTCTTCTGCAGGGATGTCGATGATGCGCCGGTGTACGCGCATTTCAAAGCGGTCAAAAGTTGCTGTGCCGTCGCCGCACGGTGATTTTCTTGTTGTGACCTTGAGTTTTCGTGTTGGCAAGGGTATGGGACCGCGCATGACTACTCCGGCACGATTTGTAATTTCATGAATTGATTTTATGACTGAGTTAATAGATTTTATATCTATGCTGTTTAATTTAATTCTTACTTTTGCCATGAGGAGATGAGAGAAAATTGGTTTTTAAAGGTTGCTGTCAATTATTTTTTGTACAGGATAGATACATTTGATACAACCCTTAATATCAATAAGAAAAATTAACTGAAGATAAGGGCATGTAATAATACTCGAGCCATAATGACAAGTCCTGTAAAATTCATATTAAGAAAATTATAATTGATTTCCCTTGTGTGTTTTGCATATTGTTAACTATTTTTGTTAAACATCTATCACGGTTTTTCCAGTTCTGTCAATGCGGCCTTCTTTCACTAAATCGTTTTCAATCAGTTTTCTGAGAAAACCCCGACTTTGTTTTGAAAATCTGTAAACTGTTTGGCCAACCTGAACAAAGTGGTCTTGATAGACTCCCGGCGTGCGCCTTAATGTTTGCCCAATTATCCTCAACGTATAAATGCTATCTCTTTGGTCTCTTCTCCTTAAAGAAGTAATATACTCTTGTCTTTCTAGCATATTGTAATAAGACGTTAATTTTAAATAAATGTTTGTGTTGTGTAGAACATGCCTATATTCAAAAAAGAGGAAGAAGTTTTGGATTTGACTGATTTGGAGAAGCGCGGTTTGCTGAAAAAGGCGCAGGAGATTGAGCAGCAACAGGTTTCTCAAACAAGTGATGATGGATACATGGATTTGGGTACAACTGAATCTGGTTCTGCTGCAAGTTCTGTAAGTTCAGATACTGGCGCAGGTGCCTTGGGTTTTTTGGATTCTTTGGCTGGCGTTGGGGCTTCTTCTAATGCAGGTGCGACTAGTTCGGGAGTTGATACAACTGAGCTGCAGGGTTTGAAAAGCAAGATAGATGATTTGGAGTATAAGTTGCAGGTTCTTGAGGATAAGATTGAGCGGATGGATGGTTAGAAAGTCATCTTTTATCGCAATAAATTATAATAAGAAACCAACCCCTATTTTTGTATGGAATCGGCAGATAAAAATTTTATTGTAACTCTCTTATTGATTATTGCAGGATTTATTCTAAGTGAGACAATTATAAGGGATTTCATAGATGTTCTAGGAGAAGAAGTTTTAAGATTTGCTCTTGGAGGATTAGCAGTACTCCTCATCTTATTAGCATTTTCAATTAAAAATAAATCTTTTGTCGATCCATTGATAAAATTCTTTATAGTTTATTTATTGCTAAGTGCGATTGCTCTTTACCTAGTCCTAACAGACGTAGTGGAAGCATGGATTCTGGCAATATTAATCTATTCTCTAGTAATCTGTCTTATAATTTATGTTATTAGACTTATCTCTAACAGAACAACTTAACGCACAATAGTTTCTTCTCTGTCAGCACCTACAGAAATTATTTCCACCTTTCCACTTGTGAAATCCTCGAAGTCTTGAATTGCTTGTTTCAAGCCAAGTGGGAGATCGTTGAAGTCGCGGATGTTTGAGATGTCGCTATAGCCTTCATAATATTTTATTTCTGGTGTGATTTGATTTAGGGTTTTTAGGTCGGATTCGTATTCTACGATGTCTCCATTGGTTTTATATTTGTAGCAGATGCCGAACTTTTTGGCGTGGGCAAGAGAGTCGACTTTTGTTAGAATGAAATGAGGGCCGTTGATTTTTCTAGCGTATCGAGCTAGGACTGCATCTGTCCAGCCTGTTCTTCTTGGTCTTTTTGTGGTTGCACCGTATTCTCCTGCTGCTAATCTGATTCCGACGCCTTGGGTGAATTCATCTGATGAGTTCATTAGTTCTACGATTTTTTCTTTTTTGTTTTCATCGCCGATGTATGTTTTGATTTCATAGTTTTCATCGTGTTCAAGGCCTTCGGCACAGTAGTCTTCTGATTTTTTACCTCCGAGTTCTGTTGGAAAGGGTCCGGCTCCGACACGGGTCATGAATGGGAATTTGATTATTCCTAATGTTAGGTCAATGTTTTGTGGGTTGAGGCCAACGCCTGATGCTGTGCCGCTGATGCTTGGGTCAGATGAAGTGACGTATGGATAAGTTCCGTGTTCTACGCTGAGGAATAAGCCTTGGGCGCCTTCAATGCAAATCTTTTTGCCTTGTTCTTTTAACTTATGGATTTCTAGGATTGTGTTTTTTACGAAAGGTTTTATTTTTTTTATGTGTGGTGAAAGCTCTGAGAGGATTTGTCGGAAGTCAATGTTTTGTTCTGGGTAGAATTGTTTTATTTTGTTAATTTTATATTCTAATATTTCTTTGTCAAAGAGGTTTGAGATTTTGATGCCCCTTCTTGCGATTTTGTCTGCGTAGCAAGGGCCTATTCCTCTGCCTGTTGAGCCGATGCCGCCGTTTTTTTGAGACATGTTTTTGGCTCTGTCCTGGGAAATGTGCCAGGGCATGATAACATGGGCTTGATTGCTAATCATCAAATTGTTGTATGTGAGATTTTCTTTTTCAAGTTCTTCTAATTCCTCGCATAATGTCTTAATGTCTATGGCCATGCCGTTGCCTAGAATGTTTATTTTGCCTTTTGAATCCTGTGTAATTCCAGAGGGAAGGAGGTGGAAGATTTTTTCTTTTCCGTTGACAACAATTGTATGGCCTGCGTTGTTGCCGCCTGTGCCGCGTGCGATGACGTCTGCCCAGTGAGATGCGAAGTAGTCTACGAATTTTCCTTTGCCAGTGTCCCCGAATTGATTGCAGATTATTGCAATGATTTGTTTGTCTTTGACTAGTTTGGATAAGTTATTATTCACCACTTTTTTAGTTGCACACCGCGGGGAGAAAAGAATGTGGGTTTATAATATTTTGGATGGTAAGGGTTAAATAACACACTTCCTTCTTGTTTCCATGGTGGCAAACTTATCAAAAGAGATGAAAGCTTACGCTCTGCGGAACGCTTTGGAGCATGGGCAGGCTGTTGTTGGGAAGGTTTTGCCGAAGTTGTTCAATCATGGGCTTGAGAAGAGTGAGATTAAAGGGGTGATGAAGGATTTGAATGAGGTGATTAGAGATGTGAACTCTTTATCGAAAGAAGAGAGGGAGGAGATGTATGAGAAGTATAAGAAGTTCATTAAGAAACGGGAGGTTGTTAAGAAGGATTTGCCTGAGCTTGCTGTTGAGAAGGAGAAGAAAGTTGTGATGAGATTTAAGCCGTCGCCTTCTGGGCCGTTGCATATAGGGCATGCTTATACACTCGGGTTGAATCATTTGTTTGTTAAAAAGTATGGCAGGGAGTTGATTTTGTGGATTGATGACACAAACCCGGATAATATTTATGAAAAGGCGTATGATTTGATTCCGAAGGACGCGGATTGGTTGACTAGCAAGGGAGTTAGCAAGGTTTTGGTTCAGTCTGATCAGATGAAGAAGTATTATGAGTATTTTGAGAAGCTTCTTGAAATGGGCAAGGTTTATGTTTGTTCTTGTGATCCTGAGGCGTATAAGAAACTGATTAATGCTAAGAAGGCGTGTCCGTGTCGTGGTCTTGGTGTGGAAGATCAGAGAGAAAGGTGGAAGAAGATGTTTAAGAGATATAAGATGGGCGAGGTTGTGGCGCGGTTGAAGACTGACTTGATGGATAAGAACCCGGCGATGCGTGATTTTCCGTTGATGAGGATTAATGAGAGCAAGCATGCGAGGCAGGGCAAGAAGTATAGAGTTTGGCCGTTGATGAATTTTGCTGTTGCGATTGATGATATTGAGACCGGGGCAACGCATGTGATTAGGGGGAAGGATCATGCGGACAATGCGAAGAGGCAAGCGAGAATTCATGAATATCTGGGATGGAAGACTCCGAAGACCTTGTTTCATGGGAGGATTAACTTTTTGGATATGCCTGTTAGTTCTACTCAGATGAGGAAGGAGATTGAGGCGAAGAAGTATTATGGCTGGGATGATATTCGCCTTCCTACATTGCTGGCTTTGAAGAGGAGAGGTTATCAACCAGAGGCGTTGTTGAAATATGCTTTAGAAGTCGGGATTAGTTTGACAGATAAAAAAGTGGGTAAAGAAGATTTTTTCAAGGCAATTAATGCTTTTAATCGGGAAGTTATAGACGCAAAGGCAAATAGGTATTTTTTTGTTAATGGTTCTAATAAGGTTAGAATAAAGGGTGCAGGGAAGAAAGAGGTGAAAATTCCCTTGCACCCTGATGCTCACAAACGCGGAATGAGAAAATTGAAAACAGGAGACGAGTTTTATATTGTTGATAAATTGGAAAAGGGAAAGAATTATAGGTTGATGCACTTGTTTAACTTCAAAGACAAGGAGTTTGTTTCAGAGGAGATTGATGAGTCTTTGAATGCGAAGATGATTCATTGGTTGCCTGTTTCTAAAAAGCTGACAAAAGTGAAAGTGTTGATGGAAGATGGAAAGGAAATTAAGGGATTTGGGGAAAGAGATTTGAAGAATGTGAAAGTTGGTGAAATTGTGCAGTTTGAAAGGTTTGGTTTTGTTCGGCTTGATTCGGTGAAGAAGGGCGGGATGGAGTTTTGGTGGTTGCATAAGTAATTTGGGAAAAACAATTGCTCGCTGCGCTCGGTTGGTTGCTACGAATCGGCTTTCAGCACGATTCTTCGCTGGAAGAAAAATTATCTGGAGAGGAATTAATTGAGGTTGTTGTTTTTCTTTATCTTTTAGATTAGAGGCAAAAGAAAACTTTATAAAGAATCTTTTGTTTTATTAAATACTAACTGAATATGAAAAAAAGAGGTTTGAGTAATCTTATTGCAACTGTGCTTATTGTGCTTTTAGCGCTGGCAGCTGTTGCACTTGTTTGGGGATTTTTGAAGCCGGCTTTTGAAAGGACTGGTACTTCTATTGATCTGAGGACAAAATGTTTTAATGTTGAAGTTCATCCGATGAAGTGCGAGTTTAATACTGGTGGTGATACGAATATGACTGCGATTGTAACGGTCAAGTTGATTAGTGGAGAAGCAGCAGAGGTATATACTGCAGTGCAGTATGATGATGATACAGCCAATGCTGGACGAGTAACTGCACCTCCTGTACTAGCAACCACCAATATTATGATTATAAATTTAACTGATGGCATACCTCTAACTGCAAAAGCTGCAGGTGTTGTGACAGATGAGCAAGGAAACACTGAAATCTGTACAGAATCTCCTGTTACAGTTGACTGTATTGATGCTATTCCTGCTTAATAGACTGACCAACATTTTTATCTAAGCAAATCTTTATTAAACCTTGATGTTTTATTTGTGAATATGATTGTAAGTAAAAGAAGTAGTTGAAAATGGCTGTAGATATAAAAAACCTGATAGCGGCGATAAGCCCTGATGTTTATTGCGAGAATGTTCCTGACGAGACAGGGAAGAACATTAGTGAGGAAGTTAAGAAGATAGTTAAGCAAGAAGGATACTTGAAGGCAGCAGAGAAAGCCAAGCTTAGAGAGTCGGATTACCTCGATGTTTTTCATGTTCAGGCAACAAGCGGGGCGTTTGCATTGATTGGTTTGAAAGCTCCGATTGAAAAACATTCTCTTGTATATGATGCTTTTTCGCAAAGTCTTGAGCCTGTTTATTTCTGGATTTTAGATTTTGTTGACGGGGTTTATGGGGGTGCTGAAAAGCTAGTTGATAATTTTGTTTCTTCTGCTGGATCTGGACACTTTGCAGAGATGCAAGGCAGAGCCACGAGAATGCAGGAAGAAGCAATGAAGATGATGCAGACAGCAGGTGTGTTGACAAAATCAGTTATACAAATAATTTATGATTTGAAAGAATTTAGGATGAGATTAGTGCAGCATGATGATTTGAGGTCAAGCAATAAGAGACAAAGAGATGCAGCAATGCTTTCCATGAAGCAAATTTGGATGGATAATGTTGACATTAAACGGCAGAATAGTTCGATAAAAGCAATGGCTCTCGGAGGGCAGTCTGATTTTGTTACATTGTTGGACGCGTTTATGGTTGCTGATTCTTTGAAAAGCGTGGATAAACTGGACCTGAATGACCGCGTGAAAAGAATCTTGCAGCAAAGGTATTCTGAATTTGGGAGGTGGATTGTTGAATCAGAAAGAGAACTAAGGAAAAGGTTTGATATAGAAAAAAATTATCTTAGGAACCAAATTAATTCTTTGAAACTATATGCTCGCTGGGCAAAGCCGTATTTTAAGGCAGCAAGACAACTTGAGCAGAACGCAGGATTTGATGCAAATATTGTAAATGCTTTTAATACGATGAAGTTAGAACTTGTGCTGTTAGCTAAAGGAAAGTATGACCCAAAGGACGATGTTTCCAGCGGAGAGCTACCGAAAAGTATTTTGCACGCCAAGGTTAGGAAATACGCGCCTGTTGCACTTATAGAATTTAAGTTTAGAAGTATCCCTGAGAGGTCTGACCAGAAAGGAGGGTATTCATTCAGGGGAAAGGTTGAAGTTAATTTCACAAGTTTCGCGCTCAATGAGGATGAATTGCAAGTTTTGAAAGAACAGGTTGAAGAAGATGATTTTGGAGATGTTTTTAAAATGGTTGAGGGTGCTACTGACGAGAGTTTGGGAAGGATTAAAGAGGACATAGAATTGTTTCTCGGAGAGGATGAAGTTGCTTTGAAGGATGTTGGAGAAGAGAAGGACTCTAAGAAAAATGAAGATGTGAATCCTTTTTCTGCTTTGTTTGCTTTTTCAAAGAAGGAGAAAAAGAAAGACTTGTCTGCAGGCATACAAAAGGATAATGATTATGAAAAAGCTATAAGAAATCAGGCGATTTTGAAGGCAAGATTAAGCTGCAGAAAATTATATGATACTTACAAGAAAGCACATGGCATGCCTTCGTTTCCGCCGAGTGTGAGGTTGTAGATTTTGGTTTAATCAAATAGTTTAATCTGTTGCCATTCTATCTCAGCCTTGAATAATTGTAAGACACAAGTATACAAAAAATTTGTTGAGAAATCGATGAATATAGGGCTATTGTTTTGATAAATCTAAAGATGTTACCTTGGAAGGTTTAGTTTATATTTTATGAATTTTGATTTTGACTAACTTTATATATTTCTTTCACCTCTGTTTTTGATAGGAAAAATGAAAAAAATCAAAAAAGTGGTAGAGAAAAAGTTAAAGATAAAGGCAGTTAGAGAGATTAAGAAAAAGAAAGATGAGGGAGATGATGAGATTAAGGAATTGACTTCTTCTGAAATACCGTTGTCTGCAGAGGATGTTGAAAGGGTTGTTGAGCCTGTTGCAGGTGCTGGTTTGGGTGGTTCTGTCAGGACTGCAGGTGTGCCTCTGACATTGGAAGCGTCTGCTCCGAATGTTCAGACACAGGAAGAGGAAGAAACAGAAAGCAGACATTTGTATGATGTTGGGAGGGCAATGGGAGGAAATGCTAATGAACCCCAGTACAAACCTGTTGATGTTGTGCAGACAGCTACGTTAAGAGAAGCCAGTGTTGGAAGGGACTTTTCAATGGGTGGTAGTGGAGCAACTGGAAGTGGTTATCCTGAGGCTCAACAAATAGAAGGTAAAATCAGGGAAGGGTCGGAAAGAGAAAGAAAAAAATATGAAGAAGGCAGAATTGAGGATTCACAAACAGGAAGGAGAAGAGGAAGGTATCCTTGGCAGGCTTAGTTGTGTTGTTAAGTTTAATTCCTACATCACCTGGAAGGTCCGTACGAATTAATTTTCGCGCATTATGGTGTAGGCTAGTCGAATGATATATTTATTAATGTTAATTGTGGTGGTTGATAATGAAAATTTAGGATATTCAATTGGAACATGTAGTACAAATTCTTGCAATGTGGCGAGAAGCTGGTGGAATGCTTCCATCTCATGTTAGTGCAGAGGAAATTTATCATGATTTACAGAAAGCAGTTCATGATGAATTTGAAAGATTGGCAATTGGGGATGGGTATAGAATTGGCTCTCGGTGGACAGGACATTCAAAACTTGCTTTTGATATTTGTCGTAATGGGGATGTTCAAGTACGTTTCAGACCAAATATAGATGCCAGAATAGAAGAAGGAGAAACTGAAGCGCGCCAAGCAGCAAATGAGTTCCATAAACAGGTCGTGGAATATTTTCAATCTTAAGGTTCTGCCTCTGAGTAAAATTTCACGTAACTGCTAAATTGTAAAACTTTAAATAAACTCTCTCATTATTCTTAACATGGCAGAAGAGGTCGGGTATTCGGAAAACTTTTATGCAGGGGCTGATTATGGTCTTGACCCTGATTACGCTGGTGATTTGTCTACAGGAATTTTTCCAAATTACAGGTTTCCTGCTTCGTCGTTAGGGGTTGCTACAGACCCCAGGACTGCAAATCAGTTGAAAGCTGTTTCTGATAAGCTGAACACAGGGGCGAAGAATATTGAGGTTTCTGGTGTTACAGCTGCAACGCTTGAGACAATTCCAGAACAGCACTTGAAAGAAATTGAAAGATTGAAGAAATTAACAGGGGTTAATCTAACTTTCCATGGGCCAACTATTGAGCCAACAGGTGTGAGCAGACAAGGATGGAATGAGTCGCATAGAGAGCAGGCCGAGAGACAAATGTGGCAGTCTGTAGAAAGAGCTCATAGACTTGATTCAAAAGGAAACATAGTTGTGACGTTTCATTCAAGCAATGGACTTCCCGACCCTGAAACAAAAGTTATGGAAGAAGTTATTGACCCTGAAACTGGAAAGAAAAAAATGAAAGAAAGGATTAAAGAATTTTGGTTTGTGAGCAATGACGGGCAGTTTCAGTCAAAAACAATCTCGCCAGATTATTTTAAGAGCAAAGAAGGGGAGTATGAAACTTTTGACCAGCAAAAAAATGCAATTCAAACAGTAATAGATAAACAAAATAAAGATGTTTGGTACAGGCAATTGCAGCAGTTGAGTTTTCATGCTAACAATGGCGCTGGAATTATTGAAAAAGTTTTATCTGGGAAGGATCTTGATTCGGGGGTTAAGCAAAAAGCTAGCGAGAACCAGTGGTTGAAAATTTATTCAGACTATTCAAAAGGGAAACCTGTAATGAAAGTTGTTGAGAAAATCTTTGGCGAACAGGACAAAGAGGTTGTTGGAAAACAATTGCAGGAATTTGAACATGGTGATTTGTATTTGAGGGACGCTTACCAAGACCTGCAGAATTTGTTTAACCAGGCATATGACACAGCAAAGAAAGGCGAGGATAAAGAAACATTGAAAAAATTAAATGATTATCGCCAGGGAATTAAAAATTCTTTGATTAAAATTGAAGACCCCATGAAATTGCAGGAGTTTGGTAGTGAAATTATCGAGGGGGTGCATGTGTTGCGTTCTATTGAAGCGCCGGAGTCATTAAAACCCTTGAGAAAATTTGCAGTGGACAAATCTTCTGAGACTTTTTCTAATGTTGCGTTTAATGCTTATAAAAAATTTAAAGACACTGCTCCGATTATTAGTGTTGAGAATCCTCCGGTTGGAATGGGTCTCTCCAGGGCAGATGATTTGAGGGATGTTGTTAAGGCTTCGCGGGAAAAATTGCAGAAGAAGTTGGTTGAGAAAGAAGGGCTTTCAGAGTTTGAGGCAGAGGAGCAGGCTAAGAAACTGATTGGAGTGACTTGGGATGTTGGTCATATTAATATGGTTAAGAAGTATGGGTATGATGATAAGCTTTTAGAAAAGGAAACAAAAACTGTTGCGCCGTTTGTGAAGCATGTTCATTTGTCTGACAATTTTGGTATGGAGCATACAGAACTGCCGATGGGTATGGGTAATGTGCCTACAAAAAAGATGCTGGAAATTATTCAGAAATATGGAAAGCAGGTTGAAAAGATAAAGCATATTGCTGAAACAGGGACTTGGTTTGGGCCCCAGGCATTTGGGACCAGGACGCCGTTTGCTGAAACCCTGAAAAGTTTTGGCTCTCCGATATACTCAATGAAAATGGCACCATACTGGAATCAGGCGTATGCATCTTCTGGAGGGTATTTTGCAGGTTATGGGCAGACATTGCCTGAACAGCATTTTTCAATGTATGGGGCTGGGTTTAGCGGCTTGCCTCCTGAACTTGGAGGACAAGTAGCAAGAGGTGGTTCTCGTTTAGGCGGGACGCCGATGGAGTGATGTTTTTAAAGTTCATAAACGGTTAATTAGTATGGAAGGAGAAGATGATTTGAGTGAGTCTATTTTTGAGGAATTAACAGATGCAATTGAAGGCGATAGTAATCCCGGTGCTAAGTTGGCTGAGGTGGCAAGACAATATGAGGGCGAGCCTTGTGCTGATAGTGCATCGCGATTAAGAGAAGTTGATTTTTCAGAGCTGGAGTGATCCACTCCTAGCGTAAGCCGAGGGCGAACGACCTAGAAAAATCAATTTGGGAAATTTGCGAGCCGAGCAAATTTCCTCTTAATAGCTGTTATATGACCCGAACGGAATGAACTGGAGTGAGAACGCAGCGTGGCAAAATCCTTCGGATTTTGAGTTCAGAATTCGGGTGTTATTCATATTAATTTTAAAGTAGTAAAAGAAACAAAAGATTTATAAAGGCGGTATTAATACCATTTTCAAGGAGATTAAAAATGAAAAGCTTATACGGAGCAATCGGTGTTGGTCTTGTAAGTTTACCATTGTTATTTGGTGGATGTGAAAGTAGTGATACACCAAGTAATAATGCGCCAAGTAATCGACATAATCAACCTAACCTGAATCAAAATGTAGTTGAAACAAGAAAAACCTACTTTACAAGTTGGGGATTCTTGGATGAATTAGAACTAGTTTATATGAATAAGCTAGAGGTTTCGCCAGCAACATTAGATGATTTGGAAATTAGTCTAGGGGATATGGATGGTGATTGCGACTTAGATATTGTTGTTGGGAGTAGAGCAACAGGTTTAAGAATTTACGAAAATAGAATTCCCCAAAAAAATAGATAAATCTTTCGGTTTCTATCTTTTAGCCCGAATTCTGAATTAGATATAACAAGGAGTACTGCTAAAAAACTGTTAATGTTGAGACAAATGCGTGGCGAATCTAAAACCAGTGTTGGGTAAATGTAATAACTTCAATAGTATCCCTAAATTATTAGTAATAACTTTGTCTTGTTGGTTTGCTTAACATATCGTGGTGTCCAGTTAAAAAGTTTTGGTTTACATTGTGTCGTGCGGAGATATTGTGTAAAGCCAAAGTTTAAAAATAACTTCTACTTATCTTAAGTAGTAAATTCTTATAAAAAAGAGGAAAGATGGCAAAAAAGAAAGTTAAAAAAAGAGTTAAAAGGGCAGTTAAGAAAAGGAAGGGATATGTGAGGAAAGCGAGAAAAAAATATGTCAAGGAAATTCCTGAAACAGTAATTAAGAAGATTGTTAGTGTAACTCCCTTGAATAAGGCAGTGGCTAATCAGAAATTTGTTTCCCTGCCACCACAGCAAAGAGTTTTGAAAACTGAAAAAGATATTGCAATGGATTTTGCTGAAAAGGTTCATAGAAAGTTTGATAAGGTTATTAAGGCGTCTATACTTTTTGGGTCGCAGGTAAAAGGAGGGTCAGATGCTGGTTCTGATATTGATGTTATTTTAATTGTTGATGATGCTGCGATTGAATGGGATTTAGAGTTGGTTGCGTGGTATCGGGAGGAGTTAGGGAAGTTAATTTCTAGACAGAAGTACGGGGCTGAGCTTCATGTGAATACTGTTAAGTTGACGACATGGTGGGAAGATTTATTGCACGGAGACCCTGTTGTTATAAATATTTTAAGATATGGAGAGGCATTGATTGATTATGCTGGTTTTTTCAATCCAGTCAAGGCTTTGCTTTTGAAAGGCAAAATGAGGTCGACACCAGAAGCTGCCAGTGCTGCCTTACAGCGAGCTCCAGGACATATAATCAGAAGCAAGATGGCTGAGATGAGTGCAATTGAAGGAGCTTATTGGGCAATGGTTGACAGTGCACAGGCTGCGTTGATGACTGCTGGAAAAATGCCTCCGAATCCAGAGCAAATCCCTGAGTTATTAAAAGAAACATTTGTAGATGCAGGGATGTTGAAGATGGGTTATGTTAAAGGCATGAAAGAACTTTATTCGCTGCATAAGGCAATTACACACAGGCAGATGGGGAATATGAAAGGACAGGAAATTGATGAATGGCAGGAACTTGCAGAGAAATTTCTTGTAGAAATGACGAGGATTGTTGGTAAGTTGTTGGAGGAGAGGGAGAAATAGTTTTTTAAAGGAAAAATTAACAGAAGAAAGTATGGACTAATTAGAAAGGGTGGATATATTCTTCATTGATTTTTGATATAATGATGTGTTTTCTTAAGAAAAATTTGTCTTGACGGAGTCTGACAAAATTTCTTTTTCCATTAATTTTAAAAACTAGTTGTTTCTTAGTCAAGGATGGAACTAAATGAATTAAAAAAAGAATATGCAAAGTTAGCTAAGACATATGGTTTGCCGAGTTTTAATGAGACTGACAAATGTTTTGAGATTTCCAAGATTGACAAGGAAAGCGATACTTTGTTGAGAGCGATCCGGAAAGTTATGATGGAAAAGATTGTTAATTCTCTCGGGTTTGTTGAAATGCTGTTGAATCCGATGAATGCTCCGCGGATGTATCTTGCTTACATAAAGTCAATTGGTTTTGAGGATAAAAAGGCAATTGAGAAAATCTATGGGACTTTTGCAGACCTGAGTGTTGTTTCGCTGGAAAGAGAGGTTGATTATGGTGAAAAAGAAGAGGCAGAGTTGATAAAGAAGATTATTAAGACTTGGAATGAGCTGAAGCCAGAATTTAGGAAGATATTGAAGAACATGAAGAAGCCGAATAATGATTTGAAGAAGAGGGAGAGAAGTTATTTTGGGTAGTTTGTGAATAACTGTTTTTTGTATTTTTAAATAAGCTTTGTCCGGAGTTTCAATAAATCAGAATTAAAATAAAAAAAGTTTCAACTTCGGTTTGCATTAAGCCAGTTTTATTATCCTCAAACTTCACGCTCATTCTAAGATTATACAATAAAACATGCCATCCCATCTCCCG
>JAHITZ010000002.1 GCA_018817405.1 Nanobdellota archaeon | reverse complement strand
GTGATTTTAGCGGGCTTATGATTACGTCGAAAATCAACAGATGCACCACGCGTAAAACGAAAGGACGCCCAGTTCCGAACGAAGTGAGGAATTGACGCTTCGCGTCAACCCTTTAGGGCTGGGAGGATGTCACTCGATAATAATTCAAAACCTAAACCTTCCGCCAACCAACCTCATAATAAGTAACATCCCCTTCTTCATCAACAATCCCTAACAACAAATTCTTCTTAGTCGAGTGCGCAACCCGATTCTTCGCAGAAAAATCATGCCAGTTCATCTGCTCATTCTCTCTAACAGTATACAAAACCCATCGCGCATGATCCTCCCCAGGCTTAACACCCTTGTCATAAACTCTAAACTCCGCCCCAAACTTCAACGCCGTCTTAACAACATAACCTTTCTTCCTCAAATCCCCAAAAACAACAAACTTCACCTCAATCTTCTTATCCTTCCTCTTAAACTTCTCAAGCAAAGCATCAAAATCCAATTCTTTCCTACCTGAAACAACATCCATCTTCCCATTATCAACCAAATAAAGAGCTTCAACACTAGCATACTCAACCTTGCCCCGTTTCTTCTCACCAAACCGAGACTTCTCATACAAACTAAATGCATCTGGCGATGTCGAGCTTACTTTCTCCCCAACAAAATATCCCTTTATCATCTCAAATAAAAGCAATAAGCCTATTTAAGAATTAGCCTTTCCTAACAAAAGTTCAATAAATAAAATCCTACAACAAAAAAGTATTATCTCACCACAACTCCAAATCGGTTTGATAATATTTTTCTTTATATTATTTTAACGATTATTTTCCATCATAAATCAAGGCAATTCCAAACTTTTAAAAAACCCCTTTCCAATAACATTTCATGAACAAATCAGAATACGGAGACTTTGAAGAAATCAAAGACGAATCTGAAAAAAAACCAGAAGAACCAGATCCAACGTTCAATGTAAGGGCAAGAATACCCCGCCAAGGCCAATTAATTGGTGTAGTATTGGAAAGACTCGGCGGCAAGAGAATGTCAATCAAAGCAACAGACAAAAAAGTCAGAAACTGCCGCGTTCCCGGCCGCTTCAGAAGAAAATTCTGGTTAAGACCCAATCACATAGTTATTATTGAACCCTGGCCAGACGACGATAACAAAGGCGACATTGTGTACCAATACCGCCCGGCAGAAATCGCTCAATTAAGAAAACGCGGCATTTTAGATGATTTAAGTAGGGAGTTTTAACCTAATTGAGGAGGAATCAAAGAATCACTCACCCCCAAATCGTCCAAGATCAAATCAAGTCCATTATTCACTTTAGAAGCAACATAATCAAAAAACAACTCTTTCTCAGGATGTAATTTTCCCGCTTGATATGTGGGAATGGCTTTTCTCAACAAACCCATGTAAAATTTCGCCTCTCCAACCGGAATTACAGCAGGCGGAAAACCATAATCAACAAGCATTCTATTTTGTACAAGGCGCGCAGTTCTTTTATTCCCTTCCTCAAACGGCTGAGTCAAAGCCAAAGCCAGATGGGTATAAATAGAAGCATCTAATGGGTCATTAAAATATTCTTCCTTAACCGCTCTAAGCAGGTCTTCAATTCTCTGAGGAATCTCCTGTGGCTTCGGAGGACGAAACTCAGGCCATTTTAAAGAAACCTCACAATCTCTAAACCTTCCTTCAACAGCATTCCGACCAAGAACAAGAGCATTGGCTCCTTGCAAAGCATTAATATCTAACGCATTCACAAAATCACAATCCCTTCCAAAATGAGACAAAAAATACCATGCATTATGCAAACGTCTAATTCCCCTCTGAGCCAGTTTTCTCACCGTCTGAGGAGATTTATTTTCCATCAAAATAGCGCCCCTCAAATCCGGATTTTCTATCCAAAAAGAATATACATCCCCTAAATTAGTCAGACTATCCCTAACAAGTCTCGCCCTAGCATCAAATGAAACCGCATCTCCGCTAATCTTATTCTTCTTCAACATAATCTCCTCACGTAATTCATGTTTAACCATAAAAATCTCCTTCAAAATGAATACTTAAACCTTTCCATTTCACTACATTGTTAAGTTAAAGGGACTTTTGGAAAGGTTTAAAGGTTTTGTTCTGTTCGACTTTCTATGATAGAAAACCCTTTTGGAATAAGTAAAGATATGGTTTTAGAAGTTTTGCGGGAAAGTTCCAAAGCTATGCACTTCTTTACTAAAGAGTTTAAAGAGAAATATGATGTTAAGCTAAGTGGTAAAATACAATCTGAAACTTTTAGCAATCTCTTAGAACAGATTGCCTCTAAGATTTTCACTGAAAGATTGGGTTATGATGTAAAGAAAGCAACAAGCGATAACAATCCAGACCTAACTTTTACTAAAATAAATCTCCCTATGGAAATAAAAGTAACAAGCGGGCAAGTTTGGAGGGGGGGAGAATTTAGTAAGAGAGCTTCATGGCATTTGATGGTTTCAAGAAACGAAGAGTTTAATGAGTTTTTTGTTTGTCTTGTTGATATGCAAAAGGGTGAAGGATTGTGGATTTCTGCAATGCAACAAGGCAAGAATTATTATGCTCCTTCTTTTAAGAAGGATCAGATTTACCAGATAAAAGATAAAATCCCTATTTTTGTGGGTGATGTTATCAAAACTTCTAAGGGAACTATAAAATTAAAGCGTGAAAAGGTTTGATTTAACTTACTTCTTAAAAACGAAAGATATAAATATGATACAATACGTATATTTCGCATGGAAATTAAAAGCGGTCCAATAGTGGAGAAGAGGAAACTCATAACCTCGGGTTCTTCAGTTGTTTTAGCTGTGCCTAAAAGGTGGCTTGAAGAAAATGGGTTGGTCGCTGGTGGAGAGGTGATTATGATCGCAAATGGAAATTTGGAATTTATGAAAGCAACCCCTGAAAACATCGCTAGAGTTAATCAGAGAGCAGAACGAAGCAGAAAAAGTTTTAATGTTCACGAGGGCTCGTTAGGGCTCGATAAAGAAAAGCCTACAACATAGTAACGTTGTGTGGGATACGGGTGAAAGGCACATTGTAAGTGTCAAGTCCTCTCACCCTAAGATGAACTTGCTGGGGGACAGCGGGTTTCACTCCTCGTGAGATTTCCTCTTTCGTGCGTGAATATTAGAAAAAGATATTTTAGCCATGTTAACTATAATACCTTTGTGTATATATAATTTTCTATATGGTTTTAAATCTTTTCATTTTCGCTTCTGTCGTTTGCGTGGTTTATCCCAATAAGGCGAGTGACAACTTGGGCATGAGGTTGGTCTTTCCTTCCCTCTTGGAATCCATTTGTGTTTACAGCGTTCACATTGATAACCTTCCACTTCAAACTTAACTTTTCCCATAACAAATATGTGTTTTATTAATATATAAACTTATCGTATGTGTCTGACTACCGAAACATTTAAATAGTTTATATTATTATATAATATGTGGTTAATTAACCATATAAGAGTAGCCCATATAGAGCTACTCTACAAATCACCCATCACGATGAAATGCAAAGAAGAAAACAAACAAGAGAATAAAAAACTTTCCTGTCCTAGTTGTAGTTCTATAAATGTAATTAAGCGAGGATATAGGCATACACAGAACAGAGGCAAGATACAGCGTTTCAGTTGTAAGGATTGTAGATTTAGATTTGTCATTGATGACGGATTTTTCAGAATGAGAAACACACCGCAAAAGATAAGCCAGAGCATAGACCTATTTTATAGAGGCGTAAGCACAAGGAAAGCCCAAGAACATTTAGCGATATTCCACCCACACAACGCCTCTAATGTTTCAATCTATAAGTGGGTTGTCAAATATTCTAAGATGATAAGCAAGTTTACGAACAAATTAAAGGTTACGGTGGGCGGAGAAGTCCAAGTTGATGAGATGGAATGCCACCGAAGGATAAGTCACAAAGCAAAAAGAGGGATAGACAAAAATTGGTTTATTGATAGCATAGACCCAGAAACAAAGTTTTTGATTTCTGGTGAGTATTCAAAAACAAGAGGAAAGCGAGACATTAAAGCGGTTGTTTCAAAGATAAAAGAAAGAACAGAAAACCAAATACAAATGGTTACGACAGATGGACTTTTGACATATCCGAAAGTGATTAAGTCTGTTTGGGGTTACAACAAAAAGCTAAAGAGATGTAATGTTTTTCACAACAAAGTTAACGCCTCAAAAGGCGAGGGCTTCAACCATCCAATAGAAAGATTACACAATAGCGTAAGAGCAAGAACAAAAGTTATGAGGGGATTTCACGGCTCTATTAATTCCGCTAATGCTATCTTGAAGGGCTACGAGATTTATTACAACTTCATAACCAAACATCAAGCGATTAAGAAATGCCCTTATGAATTGGCTATTCCTGAATTAACAGAAACTCTAAAAGACAGCAAGAATAAATGGCTTGGATTAATTCAACTTACAAAAGAGGCAGATTTATAAAAAATGAAAAGCAGTATATTCTATAAAGAAAAGATGGCAACCGAACATAAAATAATTAATGGTGATTGTATAGAAGGATTAAAGAAACTCAAAGAAGGAAGTGTTGATTTGGTTGTAACTGACCCGCCTTTCAACATTGGGAAAAAGTATAATTCTTACGCAGACAATAAAAGTAAAGAAGAATATCTTAAATGGTGTGAGAGTTGGCTGGCGGAGTGTGTAAGAGTTCTCAAAGATGGTGGAGCGTTGTATTTATTCAACTATCCAGAGAATAACGCTTATCTTATGTCTTTTCTCGACAGCCAACTTACATTTAAGCGTTGGATGACTTGGCACTATCCTGTCAATACAGGGATGTCACCAACAAACTTTACGAGAAGCCAACACTCAATTTTATTTTATATCAAGGGAAAGAAACCGAGAGTTTTCAACAAGGATGATATTGCCGAGCCATACAGAAACCCAACTGACAAGAGAATAATTGAAAGAATAAAGAATGGTAGCAAAGGCAAAACGCCTTATGATGTTTTTCAGTTTAATTTAGTTAAGAATGTCAGCAAGGATAAAACCCCCCATCCTTGCCAAATCCCTGTGTCTTTGTTAGAGATATTTATCAAAGCGTCAAGTAAGAAAGGCGATTTAGTTCTTGATCCTTTCGGGGGTAGCTTTTCAACTGCTCACGCCTGTAAGAAATTAGGCAGAAATTCAGTAAGCATAGAGTTAGATAAAAACTATTGCGATATTGGAAAAAAGAGAATTTCAAACCTTAACCCTCTGAAAGATTTTATTTAATTTTTTGAGATAAATAAGTCCCTTTAACTTAACAATGTACCATTTCACAATTTTATATTTGCTATACAATCCTATTTCGTAAATATGGTCTATGCGCATTAATCCAACACGAAAAACAATTATTTAAGAATTATTATTATCCAGAAACCCCACCCCCAGCCTCTCATTCAACTCCCCTACAACATTTTCCAACATCTTCTCCTTCGCCTTGCCCTTCCAACCATGATGTCCCAATATCCACCCCAATTTCACAAGGGCAGTTTCAGCCAACATGTCTTCCAAAAAAATCACTCCTGCGTCCAATAACTCCCTTCCATTGCTGTAAACATACGGGTCCAATCTCCCAAACACAGTTTGAGCAGCAGCACATACAACAAGACCTTCACGAATATATTTCTTTAATTTTGGTATCCAGTTATGCTGCGCCTCACTCACTGGCAAGTGTCCTAATCCAGAAGCCTCAACCACAATCCCTTTGTACTTCAAAGCATAAAAATCAAGTATCGAAGGGTCCTGCCCAGGATAAAACTTAATCAAAGCAACCTTGTCATTAAAACCAATATCCAACTCAACCTTCTCATTGTTTCGAGGTTTATACTCTCGTAAAAACTTAACCTTATCCTTCCAAACTTTTGCAATCGGCCTGTCATTAACAACCTTAAACGCATCTCTCCTTGAACTGTGCAACTTCCTGACCTTTGTCCCAGGCATTGCGTAACAAAAATCATCATCATTAGATGCATGCCCAACCAACATCACTTCTGCACAATCATAAATCACCATCTGCGCAGCACACTGCAAATTCAAATTCGCATCACTCGAAGCTCTGTCTATGCTCCTCTGCGAATAAGTCAAAACAACTGGCTTATTCAAATTCTTCAAAAAAAACGACAAAGCAGCAGAAGTGTAATGCAAAAAATCCGTGCCATGCGTAACAATCACTCCACTAATTAAAGAATCGTTCAACATTTTCTCACATGCCTGAGCAATCTTAATCCAATGTTCAGAAGTCATACTCTCACTAGCAATCATAAACGGAACTTCGATTCTTTCTACATTTACAATCTTAAATAATTCAGGATAAAACTTTGCAAACTCCCCAATTTCTGTCAACGGTGCAACACCACCTGTTCTAGGATCCAACTTCGAAGCAATCGTCCCGCCTGTAACAATCAAACCAATATTCTTCTTTCCTTCCTTTAATGTAGGGGGAGTAAGTGTGACACCTTCCTCTTCTAGCTTAAACCTCTTCAAAGCCCGCCCTGCAAGAATATTTTCCCTAGGAATTCCAATATTATACCCTGTCTTTAATTTCAACAAAACAATAGAACTATCAGAACTTTCTAACACACGACCTTCAATTTCTTCTTTAGCAAGCCTCAAACAAACATAATCGCCCGGTTGAAAGTTTAGTTCTGCCATCTAACTAAAAAAAGAAGGAAGTATAAAAACATTATCAAAAGTCAAATAGTGTAATATGCGAAAACCAATTCGTCTGTTTCATTAGAAAAATCACAATCAGAAAAACGATGCGCCACCGCACCTTAAAAGTGCGGTTTGATGGAGCTCGTTTTTTGGATGCTCAAGATGCTAACCCCACACTTAAGTGTGGGGTTTTCGCAAGCATCTTGACATAAAAACTCAAATAGCAAGACTTCCCGAACTACCACCCTCGCCTAACACACTTCCTCCGCCTTCTCTAGAACCATAATCTGGAATATGAATCTCTGCAATATCATAAGGCCTTTGCCCGCCGTTAGCTTCAGGAGAATCATATCTTGCCATTCCTGTAAGATAAAGCACACCTTCATTAAAAATCAATCCTCTATTCCTTACGCCCGGTCTAAAATCAACAGGTCTGTAAACTTCAACACCCCTTGCTCCCTGCAAGGCTTCTCTATAAAATTCTGTTCCCGCAACCATGAAACCCACCAGAATAAAGAGTATAAAAATTTAACTGATAAATTTGCAGTTGTGCTTCCTTATGATATCTATCACCCAATAACACATGTGACATCCTCCCAGCCCTAAAGGGTTGACGCGAAGCGTCAATTCCTCACTTCGTTCGGAACTGGGCGTCCTTTCGTTTTACGCGTGGTGCATCTGTTGATTTTCGACGTAATCATAAGCCCGCTAAAATC
>JAHITZ010000027.1 GCA_018817405.1 Nanobdellota archaeon | reverse complement strand
TTGTCAGCCACATAAGCTCCGCCTTGGTCTGAATGAATAAATTAATATTTCTTCGCAACAAAAGCTAAATTGTTTGGATCCAAGTATCCAAGTTTTTTCATGCCTCCATTTATCCATTCCTGCTCTTTGTTGAAAGGAACTTTGTAGATTATTTTCTTGTTGGTTTGATCTGAGAAATTATCAGTGGCACATATGACGATTGGGCCTAGTTGCGCTGTGTTTCCTTGTTGGTTGTTTAAATATTGATAGAGATTGTCATCTAAGTTTTCTGGTCTAACCCACTCTGAATCAAGACTTCTTCTGTAGGTTACATTAATTTCATGTTGACCTTGGTACAACATGATGGGTATACCCATTGAAAGAAACTTGCTTTTTAAAGTTCTATATCCCTTCGAGGTAATAGCTTTTTTTCTAAATCTGATTGAGTCATATTTTTGTCCGGGTTCTTTTGATATAAGAACATCGGCCGGTGATATGTGTGGTTGTAACAGAAACCCTTGTTCGTCTGAATGATTGGCCAGGTATGCAGCCAATATCCTACTTGTAAATCCAGCGTTAAATTGTATTGGATGAATTATTTTGTCTGCTGAATTTCTGAATTGGAAATCCAATGCTTGTGTATATTTAACACCAACGACACTTGACCAAAAGACACTACCGAATGACTCAGAAAAAGGAAAAAACACGTAAAAAACTGTTGGACCGTTTTGATCTTGCAATTGGTTCACTGAAATAAATGGTATTTCCAATATTTGTAATTGATTAGCAATTATTTTATTTACATCTTCTTTTTCGGAAATTGCTTCCTTCATGCTCGCGAAAAATGCGTTTAGTTCAAAGGATGTGTATTCAATATCTTTTATCATCGCTGATGTATTGTTTTCGCGGTGGACTGTTGTTTTTGAATAAAACTTTAGAGGCATATCACGGTAACTATATACTAAATGCTTAGCTGTGTATGCAGATTGCATTTCGCAGCTTCCACTTAGGAAAAACGATCTTTTTAAGTTTTTAGTCTCAAAAAGGTATCTTTTTATAAGGTGATCAGTAAATTCGCTTGGCACTGCTTCCGGAAAATCTATTAATTGATAATCCAGTGATGAGAGTTGTGTATAAATGCCTTCTTCTATATTTGATAAAATCCGTTTTCCATGGGGCAGTAAAATACTTATACCTTGTAGAGGATAGGAGACTATCGCATATTCACCGTTATGAATATGCCAATAAAATTTACTCTCTTGCATCTTCGATGATGGTAACTAGTCTTTTGGAAAGTTCAGATATTGTTACTTTTATTGTCTCAGAATCTTCTCTCCTTTTTATTTCAACTTCTCCCTCAGTAAATGTTTCTCGGCCGATCGTTATACGAATTGGAATACCAATCAAATCAGCAGTTGCAAACTTATCTCCAGCGCCCACATTCGGTCTGTCGTCAAATAAAACTGAAAGACCGCTTTTGACAATTTCCTGGAGTACTACTTCAGCTCTTTCTTTAATTTCTGACTCTTCTAGGTTCAGACCAACTAAATGACATGAATAAGGTGCAACTTCATGTGGCCAAATAATTCCCTTCCCGTCATTGTGTGCCTCGACTATCGCACCTATCAGTCGTGTAGTACCTATTCCGTAACAGCCCATGTATACCAGTTTTCTGGTACTGTCTTTGTCTGTAAAGGTAAAGTCAAATACTTCGCTAAATTTAGTTCCTAAATCAAATATATTACCGATTTCTATCGCCTTACCAGTCCTCAAATTGTGACTACAAGACGGACATGCATCAGCATCTTTGTGTTTTGATATTTCTGTGTTTTGAGCAAAGGCACAAGAATCACAGTAAATGATTATATCTTCTCCGGCATCTGACAAAGCCATAAATTCATGTGATATTTTTTTTGTAAAATCTCCTCCCGATGCTTCTGTAACCTTCGCAGTTATTCCACATCTTGAAAAAACACGGAGATAAGCTTCCTTTGCTTGTTCGTAAAATGTTACCAAACTCTCATGGTTTACATGAAAGCTGTACATGTCCTTCATTCCAAATTCCCGTCCTCTTATTATTCCCGATTTAGCTCTAGGTTCGTCTCTAAATTTGGTCTGTATTTGATAAACAGCTAGTGGTAAATCTTTATATGATTTAACCCTACTTTTAACTAGGGGAGTTACTATTTCCTCATGTGTTGGACCCAAAACATATTCACGATTACCATATCTACTATTAACTTTAAATAGAATATCTAAAGTATCCCATCTACCAGTGGTAACCCAATTTTGTTTTGGTTCTAGAGCAGGCATCAACACTTCTTGACCACCAGTAGAGTCCATTTCGTCGCGGATCACTGTTTCTATATTTTTTAAAACCTTTACCCCTAAGGGAAGTAGAGAAAATACACCAGCCATTTCTTGTCTAATATAACCGGCTCTAATTAATAATTTATGACTTTCAGAGGTTACCTCCTTTGGGCTTTCTTTCGATGCTCGAGAAAAGGAAGTCGAATATCGAAGTATCTTTCTCCAGTTTTGATTTCCCGTTAATTTATCTTTCATTTAGTATATATTTAACATATCCTAACACTTCTTGAAAGAGTTTGTAATTTTGTTGTTAATTCTGAAATTGACATTTACAATTGATATAATTTAATCGTGAATAAAGAAAACATGTTTCAAGAAATAAAACTAAAAGATGGCATAATCAAAGTTTTTTTAGTGATGGAACAATTCAGCCCTATGATGAAAACCATGCTCTGATTTATGCTAAATACATGTTCTCTAAAAAATAAATGGAGATTCTATTGCCAGATAAATACCTACAAGAAAAACTGCCAAAAACCTCCATCTACAAATCTGGCTTAGTACACGATATATATAGGCTTGGGAATTATGTAGTAAAAATTCCTAAAACGGGTTTTCCAGATTTTAATTCTGAAAAGCATTTCTTAATTGAAGCAAGTTCTTTGGATCTACTTAGAAAAAGTGGTATTCCGACCCCAAATAAGATACAAACTTCACAAATTACTCTGTTTGGCAAAGAAACCCATTGTCTTATAGAAACTTTTATTGAAGGTATACAGTTGTCGTGGCGAGAGTTAAATGGAAAATCTTTTTCCGCCATAAATGATATTTATAGGGTATGTCATGATATAAAAATTGATGGATTTGGACCTATTAATGAAAACAAACGAGGAACATTTTCCACCTGGAAAAATTATTTAGTACATACTATTAGGAATAGCAGAGAGCATTTTAATGATATTAAAGGAAAGTCTTTAAATAGCTTGTTTGATTTTCTAGAGGAGCAAGTTGGAAAATTTTGTTTTTCAGATATTGATTATGGAGGAAAGTTTTTGTTAGTAGATCTGAACCCTGGCAATATATTTTTTGATCAAAAAGGTAATCTTCTTTCCGTTATTGACATAGATCATCCAATGAGCGGGGATGTTCTTTTTGAGTATGTTTCAATTTATTGGTACAACAGAGAAGCTTTTGAAAAACTTCAAAAACATTACCTTCATTTGAATCAAGCCCAGTTGAAAAGGCTAAAACTTTATCTGCTTGTACACGCATGTGATGTAATTACTTGGATGTCGAAGCATTCTATGCATATAGCTACTGACGTTGATAAATTGGTAAGATTACACGAGATTACCAGAAAAGATATCATTAACAAATAATACATAAGTTCACATACGTATTGGACTCTATGAAGTTAATCTCCCCGGTGATTTGTTTCAGGTAGATACGATTATCCGGTTTGAACATGGCATTAAGAGATACATCGTGACAGCCACAGATGTAGTTCCCAGATTTGCCTTCAGCTATACCCACAAGAACCATTGCGGGCGGTCAACAGCTTGTTTTTGTTTCTAAATAAATTAAAGTGACTCCTTACCCCACCAGCGCCATCCAGGCAGATAATGTGTGAGTTTTATGTTATACTTCAAGTTATGAAGAAGTTGACAGTTTTCATAGTTGTGATTCTTGCTTTAGGAATAGGAATTTTTTTAGTACGCAAGGATAGGTCATCAAATATTTCGACTTCTGGATTACAAAAAATTAATGTTCAAGCAGGGTGGATTTTAAACGGTGAATTTGCAGCAGTGTGCTCTGCTTTAGTGAATGGATATTACCGAAATCAAGGTTTGGATGTTAAATTGATACCTGGTGGCCCGTCGGGAGCTAATTTTATTGTTGCAACTACCGCCCTAGCGCAAGATTCTTCTATAGACATTGCAATAGATGGTGATTTGGTACCTTTCTTACATGGAACTACAAAAACTAATCCAAGCGAAAGATTTCCTATTAAGGTTATTGGAGCGTTATGGAATAAAAGTCCGTATGGTTTTATTGTTCGTAGAGATTCAGGTTTAACCAGTATTAAAGATTTTAGTAAAAGAAGACCAAATGGACAGAAATATATAATTGGAGTTACCTCTGACTTTGTCTTGCAGGATGCGTTAGCTTCTTATGCTGGAGTCAAAGTGAGCGACTTGGATTTTGTAACTGTGGGATTTGATGCAACACCATTTTTACTAGGTAAAGTAGATGCCTTGGCTTCTTATTGGACTACCCAGGCTTATGCTGTTGAAAAAGCTGGTATTGCCTATAATTTCTTACCAATTAGTGAAATCCCCGGATTTGACCAACCCTCACAAGTTATTATTACAAGAGATGATGTTATAAAAAACAAAGAGCCACAGCTAGTTGCTTGGTTTAAGGCTACAAAACAAGGGATTGATTTTGTTAGAAAAAATCCGGAGAAGGCGGCAGAAAATATTCTAAATAATTCGTGTGGTGGGGCAGGGCTTAACAAAGATCAAGAATTGTGGCTAATAAACAAGTCACTTCCTCTTTATACAGATGGTTCGTTTGATACTATTCAAATAGAGAATTTTGCAAACACCTTTAAACAATGGGGTCAAATACCTTTTGTTCCAAATCTTAGTGATTATCTAGACCCTTTTATAGTGAATAAGTCAAAGAATTGATTTTTTAAGTAATTTAAATGGAACATTTGCTAGAAGTTAAAAACATTAGTGTTCAATTCCCACTTGATAACAATTCTTTCCTTGAGGTAGTTAAAAATGTCAACTTGACTGTTCTCCCTGGTGAATCTGTTGCAATTATCGGATTATCTGGGTGTGGTAAAAGCACCTTACTTAAAACAGCTTGTGGACTAATAAGACCAAATGTCGGCGAAGTGATTTTCAAAAAATCTTCAGTACAAAGTTTTTTTGGAAGTGGTGAATTAAGTTATATACCACAAGAGCCTCTGTTACTTCCAAATAAAACTGTTGTTGGAAATATCATTTTTCCAATTAGTTCCCACAGAGTGAAAACAAATGTGGCTGTTAATAAATTACTTTCAAAACTTAAGTTAAGTGATCATAAAGATTTTTACCCTAAACAACTATCTGGCGGTTTAAAACAAAGAGTTTCTCTCGGTAGAGCCCTGGTGAGTAGCCCCTCTATCATTTTTATGGACGAACCATTTTCCTCTTTGGATCAATTTACAAGAGATAGACTTGGAGAAGATTTAATAGGACTAAGGAACAAATTCAAAACTTCACTTGTTTTGGTAACACATAACATTGAAGAAGCTGTTTTTTTATCTGATCGAATAATAATTTTGTCTCAAAATCCAGCATCTATTGTGAGAGAAATCAAAATTAATCTCCCAAGTGAACGTAACCACCAAACAAGAAGGTCAGATGAATATTTAACATTGACAAAGCAAGTAAGGTTAGCATTAGACAAAACTCTATTATTATACGAATGAAGAAAAACGTTTTTATACTTATATCTTTAATCTCTATCTTTGTTTTTTGGCAATTTATCGAAGATCTAGTCAATATTGAGAGAGTGGGTGCCGGCCAAATATCACTTGGAGCATTTATTCCCACTCCCCTCACGATTGCCACTGTCATTTCTGCCCAATCTAGACTATTGTTCACGGCATTATCTGTTACATTGCTTAGGGCAATAATTGGATTTTTATTCGCACTTTTGTTTGCGATATTAAATAATTATATTTTTATTGCCTTTCCAAAAGCAAGGCAATTTTTTCTTCCTATTATGTTGGCGGTCAATTCTTTCCCAATTATTGGTTTCAGCCCTCTGGTAATATTGTTATTCGGGCAAGGATCTGAAATAGGAATTGTTTTTATAAGTTTTCTTATAGCCTACTTTCCAATTTTAATTACTTTAGATAAGGCTTTAAAACAAGTTTCAGTTGATATTCTTGATTTAGCAAGACTTTGGGGGTTTAGTCGCGGAGAGACTTTTGTAAGAATTCAGTTTCCTTTTGCACTTCCTCATCTGTTTAATTCATTTAAACTAGCCTTACCGGCAAGTATAATTGGCGCAACTTTAGGGGAATGGTTGGGAACGAGTATTGGGATAGGCAGAATAGTTGTTTTGTCTCTTTATCAATTAGAACCTGGACTAATGTATTCTGCACTCATTCTAATAACATTAAGTAGTTTGTTTGGTGTATTCCTAATTGATTTGGTGGAAAATATAGTATGTCCTTGGCAGAGGGGTAAATAATAAACTGTATAAAAGTAGTAAAAATAACCTCGATTGTATTTGTATTATAGTTGTAATTATGCTAATTAAAATTTTATATTAAAATCGCGCGCGTAAAAAAATCAATCGAGCCTAGCCATTTTCGCTGCGCCCCCACCCGCGGCGAGCGGGGCGACCTGTCCCGACTTTACGTCGGGAGTTATAATTTCTTAAAATACGTTCGAAATTTTCGGTACGGCCTCAGCCTCCCGTGTTAAAATGCAGTCATGAAATCAAGCCTTTTCCTGTCAATAATCATCCCCGCCTATAATGAGGAACAGCGGCTTCCGGGGACGCTAAAAAGTGCTATCCAGTTTTTACAAGAGCAAGATTACACCTCGGAAATTATTATTGTTAACGATGGCTCGACTGATAAAACTATTGATACTCCCCTACCCTCTTTTGCACACCCTGTTCTCAACATTCACTTCATCCATCATCATAAAAATAACCACGGCAAAGGCGCCGCCGTACGCACCGGTGTTCTGGCCGCCCAGGGTAAACTAGCTTTATTGTTTGATGCTGACAACTCCACCCCAGTTGAAGAAATAAATAAATTACTCCCTGCCATCAAAAATTCCGATATCGCCATCGGCTCCCGACACCTCCCCGACTCTAACATTCAAATCGAACAGCCCTGGCACCGCCGATTCCTGAGCCGGGCAGCTAACAAGCTAATACAGCTAGTCCTACTCCCGCGAATAATTGACACCCAGTGCGGGTTTAAACTCTTTAAAACTGAGGCCGCTAAAGCAATTTTCTCTCGCGCCACCGTCAATCGCTGGGGATTTGATATGGAAATCTTGTTCATCGCCAAAAAACTTGGCTACTCTATTAAAGAAATTCCCGTTACTTGGCTAGATTCCCCTAACAGTCGCGTGCGCCCCATCAAAGGAGCACTGAATACATTAAGAGAGCTGGGACAAATCCGCATAAACGACTGGAAAAATCGTTATAGTTAAAAGTGATATCTCCATGAAAACCAAGGCTTCGCACACCCTCCTGGCAATAATCATTTTCACTTTCATTCTCCGAGTCCCAACACTTATTGAACCCCACTGGCTAGCAGATGAAGGTCTTTTCGCAGCGGCGGCACAGCTATGGACAAACAGCGCTAAACTCTACCGCGACATCTGGATTAATGTTCCACCGGGCATTTTTTTCGTCTATAAGCTCGGCTACTTACTGAAGCAAGCTAGCGGGATTGATCTTCTCTTCTGGACCAAATTAGCCGCCTGCATGGCTGTTGCTTTAACACAAATCGCCCTTTGCAAAATCTCTCTACTTTTTCTTGAGGGCGACAGGCTAAATTCCAGCAATAGGATATCTGACATTTCACGTTTGCCAAGTAATCCAAGCTCTCAACAGTCTAAACTGCCCTCCGCGCTCCTGGCCCCGGCACTCTACGGGCTACTCACTTCCCTGCCCTTCTGGGAAGGATATATGGCCAATTCGGAAATCTTTATGGTAGCTTTCTCCACGTGGGGAATCTACATAATAGTTAAAAGCCTGTCCCCCATAGCCTCAAGTGGAAACGAAGGGGCGACGGGGGATGAAAAATTGCAGCCAAAAGCTGGTCCTCCTCTGGCGGAAAAAATTATAAGTTTTCTGCTAATTGGAGCTTTCTTACTGGGATGTGCTCTGCTCTTCAAAGCTGTGGCTATCGCGGAAATACTAATGGGCTTTACGCTCTTATTATTTAGTAACCCGAATAAGAAAAGACAGAAAGCGCGACAGTTACTAATTTACATAGGCGGCATAACTCTTCCGATTATCCTAATCTGTCTTTTCTTCCTTTGGCAAGGAACTCTGGACAACTTTATTCAATCCAACTTGGCTTTTAACCTGTACTATACTTCCCTACCATTGCAAAATGCAAACGAGCTTTTCACTATTAATCTTGCGCGCGCCGTCATCATACTGGGAGCTATATTTTTTCACTGGCAAAACAGAAGCCTAACTAATATTGCCTTCTGCTGGCTGCTATTTTCCGCCGTGGGGGCATCGCTGGGACTGCGCCCCTTCCTGCATTATTTAATTCCTGTCTTTGTACCTCTTGGTTTGCTTACTACAATAGGCGTGTCAAACGCCAACCTTTCCCGCAGAATAAATTCTGCTACTACATCTTCCCCCACCCCTCCCGTTAACTGCTTGCTGATAATTGCTTACTGTTTGCTGCTCCTAATCCCCATAAATCAAAAGTTCCGCCTTACCGAATCTGTTCCTTTCCATTTCGACAGCTTCAATTACTACTCCAATTCCATTAACTTTGCGAGCGGCAAAAAAACACAAGCTGAATACAACAACTTCTTTGGGGATCATGTAAACACCAACAGCAATATTACATCTTTTATGGACACTCAGAAACCCGGCAGAATTTTCATCCTTACCGGTAATCGCGAACCCTGGCTATATTACGAACTCGCTCAACATGAGCTTAAACCGGCCACCCCCTATCTAAGTTACTTCTTTTACGAAATTGTCCCTGATACCTTGGATCAGACACTTCAACAATTGACAACTAATCCGCCCGAATATATCATCACTCATCCGAATATGCCCCACTACAATAAGTTAAGAAATCTGTTGAAACAAAAATATCAACTAATGACCTGCATCGATGATTTCGAAATCTGGCAGCAAATTAACTAACCCCTAGCCTATGAAAACAACAACGAAGTGGCTTCTACTCATAATCGCTATCACACTATTTCTACGACTACCCACTCTCTTTGAACCGCACTGGTTCTTTGACGAGGGAATTTACGCCACCGTGGGAAGCCAGTGGTTCGAGGGAGCTAAGCTTTATAAAGAAATTTGGGACCATAAGCCACCGGGAATTTTTGTTATTTACGGACTCAGTTACTTAGCAGAAAAAGTCTCTGGAATTGACATCATATTTTGGGCCAAACTAGCCGCTGGCTTAGCCGTAGCTTCAACCCAGATCGCTCTTTATAAGATTTCTCTCCTTTTGTTTACTAATAACATCCCAAAGAATATCAATTCGTCAAAGCCAAATAATGCGCTGGGACAAGTCAGTGCGGATAAATTCGAGTTGCCGAACACACTTATCGCCCCAGCTCTCTACGGACTTTTGTCATCACTCCCCTTCTGGGAAGGATATATGGCAAATGCTGAGATATTTATGCTTGCTTTCAGTGTTTGGGGAATCTTCAAAATTCAAAATTCCCGCCCGCCTCGCTTCGCGAGAGCGAAAACGGGCGCGGCAAAACTCAAAATTCAAAATTGTCTTTTAGGTGGAATCCTTGTTAGTCTCGCGATTCTAATAAAACCGGTGGCAATAGCAGAAGCGTTTTTGGGATTTTTGATTCTCTTACTTAGGCAAGCAGAAAATCGTGGCAAGCTTAAAACCCTACTGGCCTACTCCGCCGGACTAATCGGGCCAATTATATTAGCCTGTCTCTATTTTCTGGCTCAAGGAACTTTTCCCGACTTCGTTCAAGCAAACCTAATTCATAACCTTAAGTACGCTTCAAACAATTCTATTCCTTTCGAACAAGAACTAATCATAAACAGCATTAGATTAATTAGTATTCTCTTAGTCATTTACTTCGTTTGGAAAAAGAGAAGAAATATACCCTCCAACATTGTCTTTCCTTGGCTGATTCTTAGTACCATCGCCGCAACCCTGAGCCTCCGCCCCTACATCCACTATTTAATTCAGCTCTTCCCCCCCCTCTGCCTGCTAATCACCCTCTCTATCTCCAAATTAGGCACAGTCCACAACTTCGTCTCGCTCAAAGAGCAATTCTCTCTCCAACTTTTAACTTTTAATTTTGCACTTTTAACTATTCTCATTCCACTCAACCAAAAACTCAACCTAACCAACACTATTCCCTACCAATTCGATCAGTTCAGCTACTACCAAAACTTCCTTAGATATACTTTTGGATATAAAACAAAAACCGAATATGTCAATTTCTTTGGCCACGGAGTAGAAAAGAACCTTGAAATCGTAAAGTCCGTCGAAAAATTGACTCAGGGTTACCTAATTAACGAACTCGCCTCGCTTCGCGGTCGAAGCGGGTTACCAAATCGCCAATTATTCATCTGGGCTGGCGGCGAGGCCCCCTGGCTCTATTATGATTTATCCAAACTCGGCTATCAGCCCAGTAGCCGATATGCCAACCACTATCATGCCGAATCCACGCTCGATGGAATTAATGAGACAATAATGAAACTGGAAAAGGAACCAGCAACACTTGTTATAATTTTCCCTAACACGCCAGAATTCGAGGAACTGAAAAAGCTGATTACAGAAAGATATAAAATGGCAGAGCAAATTGAGGGAGTAAGAATTTACAAGGCGAAGTGAAAAATAGGTGGAACCCCAACCCGCCACCAACCATTTAGCCATTCGCTCATTCGCACTCATTCGCCAGTATTTGTAGTTATTCGCCAGTACGGACTTTCTTTGTCACCCGAAACCACATATGCTTCCCCAACATCAATCTGGTCTGCGATTCGATAGCGGGGAAAGTACCATAAGTTAAAATTATCAATGGAACTAAGGCCCATTGGACATAGCTAGCTATACGCTTAATTAGTCCCCACTCAGCGGGGCGCGGTGGGACCAAGCTCTCATGAACAAAAACCAAAAGCAGCATCCCCGCCACCGCGAAGGTGAGTATTAGGCTGGAAAGGTAAGGCAGGTTGAACCCAACTGCTGTAGAAGCAAAGGTGGGGCTAATCATCTGAAGAAACCACCCACCAAAAGTAATCATAATAGCCAGTGTGGACCAGGTTAAATAGCTGCGCAGCAGGAATAAAACCTTGTCTGTTTTATCCCAGAACGATATGTCACGACGCTTAAAATATTGCTTAAAGATCATCGGAATGTGTTCTACCCCATAAGCCCAACGCTTAAGCTGTAAATACTGCTCATGTAGGGACGCTCGCAAATTCTCGGCTTGAACAGTGTCGCCAACAATAGAAATATAATGAGGAATTACCTTATAATCCCCTGCGAAATGATAATAAGCCCGCCAGTAGAACTCACCATCATCATTAACCTTATCAACTACCCAATAGCCCATATCAATTAGGCTTCTAAGATTAATAGAATGACTGCTGAAGTTAAAATACTTGCTGGAACCAGTCATCTCCGCAAGCTGCCAAAAAGAAACCCCGGAGGCCACTAAACGGTTCGGCAAAGGCGCCTGCCAGAAATTATTGTAGTACCAAAAGACTCCTGTAAAAGTCCGTTTATGCGCCTTGGAGGTAATTAGATATTTATAGGTAAGCCCAGGCAAAAAATTTGGGTGAATAACAAAATCAGCATCCAAGGTAGTTAAAATAATTTGCCGGGGATCTAAACCCATCTTCTCCAACTCGGGTAATACCTGCTGTAGGGCATAGGTGCGGTTAGAACCCGGGCCAGGATGATGACCGGGATAGTTAACTGGATGCACTGTAAAAAAGAGTTTGTGAAAACTAGAACCAAATTTTTTCTGCAAAATTTTTTCTTTCATCCCCAACACCGCTTCACCCTCCTTCTCTTCCCAACATACCAAAACTATTATTTTGCTTCTATCATAATTCTGCTTGGCAATGGCATCTAAATTTTGTTCCAGGATTTCTACTGGTTCTTTAAAGGTCGGAATAATCAAGAGGTGATGAAGGTCTTGCCAATGGTATTCTTGGCCATAACTTTCCGTTTTTAGATTATTTTTTTCAAGTTCGCCTAGCCAATTTGTGGCTTCGGCTTGCCGCATCTTTCTGAAACCTATAAAAGAAAAAAAAGCAATATGCATTGCTTTATAAAGCCAGTACAAATCCAAAAACAAAATAAACCCAGCCATAAACAAGGGTAGTTTAAAAGTAAGCCACAGTGGGCTGGTTAAAATTATCCAGGTTAAAGCCCCAGGAAGTATTTCGAATAGACGGGTGGTGAAGCGGTCAAAGTTTTTGATCATTGCTAGGGTCCTGCATCTTCTGCATACCAGCCTCACTAATGAAGATAACATTGTCTCTCTAATGCCAAATTACAAATGTCGAATGACTAACCAAATCCTAATGACCAATGTCAAAGTCACTGATAATGAAGCCCTATTTGACATTCGGATTCTGACATTGATTAGACATTAGAAATTTGACATTTGGCATTAAAAATATTAGTTCGCTCAATCACTCAATCGCTCTCTCTGGCACTTCGGGCACCAAAACGTTCCTCTCCCCGCTAATTTACTGTACTGAATTTCTGCTCCGCATCGCAAACACCTTTCTCCAGTTCTTCCATAGACTTTGAAATGTTCCTGATAATGACCCTTGCTACCATCAGTATGGCGATACCATTGA